>DATKAU010000159.1:0-11296 GCA_035514655.1 Anaerolineales bacterium | reverse complement strand
GATGTTGAGCTTGTGGTGGGCAAATGGCTCGGCAGTATGCTGTTCATGCTCACGCTGATTGCGGTAATGTTTGTGTTCCCATTCATCTTAAACAGCCAGGTCGATCCTGGTATCGATCAAAAGATTTTGATCTCCTCCTATTTGGGCTTGATCCTGCTGGCAGGCGCGTACCTCGCCATCGGTGTTGCAATCTCGGCGATTTTTAGCAATCAGGTAGCGGCGTTTTTTGCGACCTTTGCCATCTTCATCTCCCTATGGTGGCTGATCGGCATCCCGGGAGGTCTCCTGCCGGTGGGAGGCGAATTCTTCCAGTATATGGTGATTAATTCGCATTACAGCAGCACACTTAACGCGGGGAGTGTCAATCTTTCTGATCTGGTCTACTTCTTCAGCCTGATCGCCCTCGGTCTGTTTACTGGCACTGTAGCAATCGAAGTCCGGAGGTGGAGATAATGAAAAACAAGAAAAAACAGACCGCCAGCCGGCAGTACACCATCATTGCGCTGCTGGCGGCATTGTTGGGGTTCATCGCCACCGGGCTCATCGCCGTGGTTAAAGGGGTCATCGCGTTCGGCTTGTATACCGTCCAATTTCCCGAAAGATTGAATAACGCCTTGTGGATTAGCGTCGGCGTGATGGTGATCGGACTGGCATCATATGCAATCCTCGAACCGGGAAAAATTCAACACTTCTTTACAGGCCGGCAGGCACGTTACGGGGGAAACACCATCATTACCGTGCTGGCATTTCTTGGAATCCTTATCGTCGGGAATGTGCTTGCATACCAGAACCCCAGACCACTTCTCGATTTGACTGAGGAACAAGCCAATACGCTCGCCCCCGAAATGCTCACCGCCATCGAGACTCTGCCCGAGCCGATCCATGCCACCGCATTCTTCTCGCAAAACCAGGGCACCGAATCAGCCGAAAAATTATTGAGCAACCTCAAGGCGAACAGCAGCGGCAGATTTGATTACGAATTCCTCGACCCCGACCGCAACCCCGCGTTGGTGCAGGAACTAGGCATCACCGGTGACGGCAAGGTGCTGCTGACCATGGGCGAGAGGACGGAAATCGCGGCGTCTGCGACAGAGGATGAAATCCTGCGCGCGATGATTCGGCTGATCAACCCCGAAGAACGGGTTGTGTACTTTCTTACCGGGCATGGCGAATCGGGCACGGACCAGGCAAACGAGGACAACACCGCGTTTACACGCGCCAAAACCACACTGGAAAGCAAAAACTACGTCATACGCACACTAAACCTTCTGGCGGAAAATGAGGTACCTGAAGACGCCGACTTAATCATCATCGGCGGTCCCGCACAGCCTGTCACTGCAAACGAAGTGAGGTTACTGCGCAACTATCTAAACGGCGGCGGTTCAATATTTGTGATGGAGAATCCGGTCCCTCTGACAGATTTCGGCGATTCTCCCGACCCGCTGGCTGACATGCTCCTTGACGATTGGGGTATCTCGCTCAACAGCGATGTGGTGATCGACCTTGAAAACGCCGATCCGGGTATCGCAGTAGGCGCCTATTACGACAGTGTGCACCCGATCACGCGCAAGATGAATGCGCTGGTGACCTTCTTCCCTCTCACCCGCAGTCTTAGCCTCGTGAATACTGTGGAAAACGTTCAGGTTTTCCCGCTGATCCAGACTACGGAGCGTTCCTGGGGAGAGACCGATATCACGAATCCCGGTTTCGATGAAGGAGTGGAAGTTCCGGGACCCATGATCCTCCTGGCAGCGGGTGAAAATACCAGCACTGGCGGCCGGGTTGTCGTGTTCGGCACTTCTCAATTCGCATCAGACCAGTATTTTGACTCGTACGGCAACGGCGATCTTTTCGCCAATTCTGTCGATTGGGCGGCGGAACAGGAAAACCTCACCAACATAACGCCGAAGCAATCGATCGCCCGCACATTCCTGCCTGCGTCGCAGGGACGGATCCTCTTCCTGATGTTTATTTCTGCCTGTGCGATTCCGGGCATCTTTCTTGCACTCGGCATCTACACCTGGGTGATCCGCAGGCGGCAAGGGTAGATCATGCGGCGTTCAACCATCATTTTCGTCCTGCTTTTTGTGATCGTCGCAGGAGTGTATTACTATCTCAACAACCGCGAGGAACCGGCGGATATTACAATAACCCTCGAACCCGAGGATGAGATCACCTACCTGTTCAACGCAGACGTGGGTGTACCCACAGGCATCCGCATCGAGTCAAAGGATGGCGCGATCGTCGAGGTGGAGCGTAGCGCCGATAACACATGGGCATTGATCGAGCCCTTCGAAGCCGCGGCAAATTCCGGATCGGTGGAGGCGGCAGCAAGTCAGATCACGACCATGCGCGTGCTCGACACCCTGCCAGACATTGACCTCGACGTAGTCGGCCTGGAAACCCCGGAATACGAGTTGACGGTTACATTCGGCGATGTGGAACGAAACGTTTCCATCGGTGTTATCACACCAACAGGCAACGGCTATTACATGCTCAACGAGGATGGCGATGTTGTGATTGTCTTGGCGGGAGCCGTGGATGGCTTGCTGAATTTATTTGCGAACCCTCCCTATCTCGAGACCCTCACCCCAAGCCCCACCGCGACCGAAACGCCGCTTCCAACCGCGACGCCCGAACCCGCCACACCCGCCCCGGCAACTGCCTCGCCGTAGCCGTAACATTTCCAATTTTCAAGCGTCTATGAAAGAGTACTGCAAGGGGCTTGAATTCTGCGTGAAAATTGTGTATTCTGATAATAAATCAAAGAAAGCGGAAACGAACTGAATGGATGTAGATAAGATTTTGATGGTAGACGAAGAGGAAGAGTTTCCCGCGATTGCGCGTTTGATCGAACTGGGGAGGCAAAAATCCTACGTAACGCTCGATGATATCCTGCACTTCTTTCCCGAAGCCGAGCAGGATGTGGAGCAGCTCGAAGAGGCTTTTTCGGCATTGCTAAGCGCGGGCATCCCCTTTGTGGAGGACGCTGCTACGGCGGAACCCTCCGAGGATGAATTGATCGCGGTCGAGGCAACCGAGGCAGAGCCGGAAATCGATATCGCGCTCGACGACTACCTCGCCAACATCGACACCGACGATACGATCGGATTGTACCTCAAGGAGGTCAGCCGCGTTCCCCTGCTGACCGCCGAGGAGGAAGTAAAACTTGCCCAGCGCATTGAGCGCGGGCGTATGTCGCGCGAGGAGCTCGCCAAGGGCAACGTTGCCCCGCGCCGACGCGCCGACTTGCGCAAACTCATCGAGGACGGCTGGGCGGCTCGTGAGCATCTCATTACGGCAAACTCGCGTTTGGTGATTTCCGTCGCCAAAAAGTACATGGGGCGCGGCGTGCCGTTTTTGGATTTGATTCAGGAAGGCAACATCGGCTTGATCCGCGCGACGAAAAAGTTTGATTACCGCCGCGGGCACAAGTTCTCCACCTACGCCACTTGGTGGATCCGCCAGGCGGTCACACGCGCCATTGCCGACCAGGGACGAACAATCCGCGTGCCCGTGCATATGGGCGATCAGATCAACAAACTCCTGCGTGTGCAACACCAGCTCACGCAGCGCCTCGGGCGCGAACCCAGCGTGGAGGAACTCGCCGAAGCCCTCGACGTGCCTCCGAAGAAGGTTGAGAATATGATCCAGGTGGCGCGCCGTCCCCTCTCGCTGGAAACCCCCACAGATGACGAAGAAGATTCGGTGCTCGGCGACTTCATTGAAGACGACGAGGCTCCCCCGCCCGACGACACTGCCACGTACAATCTGCTCAAGGAGCATCTCGGTGAAGTATTGAACGGCTTGCCGCCCCGCGAAGTCAGAATTTTGCAGTTGCGCTACGGTCTGCTCGACGGTCAGGCTTACACTCTCGAGGAAGTGGGACGCAAGATGGGTGTCACGCGCGAACGTGTACGGCAGATCGAGGCACAGGCATTGAGCCGCCTGCGTCACCCGTCGATCAGGCGAAAACTGCGGGATTATCTGGGTGAATAAAACGAAAGCGATGGCGCTGATTCGCCATCGCTTTTTGATTCAGGATTTATGAAAATGGGTGATCGATAAACGGTATTTGAGTGTGAGATTTCTCGACAGGCGCGGACCAGTACAATATCCATTAGAATTATTCCCAATGAAAACGAAAATCGTTTCAGCAGTGTCGTACTTTATTCCACGATTCCGGGATGCGCTATTTATCCTCCTTTTTTTCAGCGTTCTGGCGGGAGGTTCCGTCCTTCTGAATACAGACGGCGATCTTCCACGCCACCTGCTCATGGGCAGAAACATCCTTGAAACGGGAAAGCCGCCGACCACAGAAATCTTTTCCTACCCCTATGCGGGCAGGGAATATGTGCCGCACGAATGGCTCGCAGGTGTGATATTTTATCTGTCCTGGCTTGTATTTGATTTGAACGGTGTGGTGGTACTGGCGGGCACTCTCATTGGTGCCGCATTTCTCTTGATCTTCATTCAATCGTATCTAAACTCCAGGGAACTTCTATTAAGTTTTTTGCTGGTTCTGTTGGGCGCGGTCGTCACTTCGATTCATTGGCTGGCGCGTCCGCACCTGTTTACGATGGTCTTCCTTGCCATCTGGCTGATACTAATCGATCGACTCGCGCGCGGCAAACAAAACAGGATCGGGATTTTTCCTCTGGTGATGCTCTTTTGGGCAAACATCCATGCGGAGTACATCGTTGGATTCCTGGTTTTACTGGCGTATCTTGCCGGCTGCGGCTGGTCCTACCTGATCGAACGGAATACCGGAGCGCTGGCAACTCTACGATCCCTCCTTGTCATTTTTCTGCTCAGCTTCATCGTCTCCCTGGTTAACCCTGCCGGCTTGAAGGCGTGGACGACCGTGGCAGGATACATCAACAACGAATACTTGATGTCAAGGATCACGGAGACCCAACAACCTGATTTCCTGGATACCGACTCCCTGCCCTTGCTCGGCTTGTTGGTTATATCCGGGATCGTTATTGCAGGGAACCGGACGCGGTTCACACCGGTGGATATTTTTCTGATCACCGGTTTTGGGCTGATGTGCGTGATCTCAGCGCGAAACGCCCACCTGTTCGGTGTGACAGCCCCGCTCGTTCTTTCGAGGGGGCTAAACGGAATCCGAGTTCCCAAATCGATAAAAAATGTTGAGGCGATGATCGCCCGACTGGAAGCTCACGCCAGAGGCGGACCCATACCGGTAATCATATCCCTGCTGGCAGGTCTATTCTTTCTTGCCCATCCCCAGATTGGCAGTCATAACAGATTCGATCCTGCCGTCTTTCCGGTGGACGCGGTCCAATGGCTGGGCGAAAATCCCCAGACCGGGCAGATGTTCAACGCGTTCGACTGGGGAGGGTACATCCTATTCCACCTGTGGCCCTCGCAACAGGTTTTTATTGAGAGTCAAACAGATACAACTGGCGATCTCACCAGAATGTACGAGACCGTAGTCACACTCGACGAGGGATGGGGGAAGATCTTCGATCAATACGATATCCGGTTGGTACTCATCCCACCGGATTGGACTCTCGCATCCGAACTGAAAAATCAAGGCTGGGTTGTCACATACAAGGATGCGACCGCCGTAATCCTGGTTGAGAAATAAAACTGAAACCTACAAAACCGCGTCGATCATAATGGCCAGGAAGATAAATACCAAATAGGTGCTCGACCATTTGTACATGCGCCAGGCAAGTTTGTTTCCGCCCTGCCTCCAGACCGCCCATGCAGCATATAACAACGCTCCGCCAAACAGAAGCGCCGCGCCGAGGTAGAACGATCCGGCAAGGTCGAGCAGGGGCAGCAATAGTGTGACAACCACCAATTCAACCGTGTAAACGAATATCTGTCTGCGCGTTTCAAGTTCGCCGCGCACCACCGGCATCATGGGCACTTTCGCGTTTTCGTAATCCTTCATGCGCACGATCGCCAGTGCCCAGAAATGAGGCGGCGTCCACATGAAGATGATCGCAAAGAGAATCCATGCCGTCCAATCCAGGTTTCCTGTCGCCGCGGCGTACCCGACCATGGGCGGGATCGCCCCTGCCCCGCCGCCGATGACGATGTTTTGAACAGTCGCTTTTTTCAACCACAGACTATAGACGATGACATAATAGACGATCCCCGCGAGCGAGAGCAATGCGGCAAGTTCGTTCACAAAACTGGCAAGGATGTAATAACTGATCAGGCACAGTGCAATTCCGAAAGAAAGTCCTTCTGCATCGGTCAGCCGCCCGTCTGCCAGGGGGCGTTTTGCAGTGCGGATCATGCTCCGATCCAGTTCGCGGTCGATGAACTGATTCAACGCGCTTGAGCCGCCCGCGGCGAGCGCGCCGCCGATCAGCGTCCACATGGTGAGCGAGAAGGAGGGCCACTCCTTCATGCCGATTACAAGACCACCATAGGTGGTGATCAACAACAGCCCGACGATTAGTGGCTTGGACAGGGCGAAGAAATCATTTAACCGCCTGCGGCTGTCTCCCGATTTAACTGCCGGCTCTGAGATTTCGAGCGAACCAGAGGTATAAAACAGCAGGAGGAGCGATGTCCACAACGCGATTGTTGTAAGCCGATGCAGAAATACGAGATGCCCTGCCTCGGGTTGGGTTACCTGCACTGCGCCTACCAGCGCCTGCCCGAAAAACATTACAGCGAGAATGGTTGTCAACGGCAGGATCACGCGATGAGTGCGCTGTTCACGCCATGCCTTGCGAAACACAAAAAGCATCGTTACCGACGCGACGCCGACAAGCGACAGGTGTGCCAGTTTCAGCCAGCCTATAGGGGCACTTGGTGTGCACAGAGGCCAGCCCTTGCAATATGCCCATGCGCCTGAAACGGTGACGAAGAACCCCGCCACGGTCAGCGCGAGCACCGAAACAAAAAGCACAGCCACATAACGGGAAAACGATGATCGTAATGAAAATCTCATACCTGTTCCTGTCTCAGCAAAAAGAATGGGTACCCGAAAAACAGGATGCCCGCAAATGTAAACCACTGCAAAGCATACCCAAAATGGGAGCCTTCTGTCAAATCCTGCTCGGGCTGGAATGGGATCGGCGGTATGACATCGCCCTCAATGGCATCCGGCTGGACGACCACCGGCTGGATCGGATACGGCATCTGACGGGCGATCCGCGCGAGATCGAGATTGTTCCAGATCAACAGTCGTTCGCCTTCGACGAAAGGCGGGTCATCGACTCCGCCGAGGGATGGTTTTTCCAACCCAAGCCGGATCTGCCCCATGATTGACGCCTCACGAGGCTCATCGTAAGCGCGCCAATCTTCAGACGCAGAGCCGCTGTCAGCAGGGATCCAGCCCCGGTCAACAAGGACAGCCGTCCCGGAGATTCGAAGCGGGGTGATCAAATGATAACCAAGCTGCTCTTGATGGTAGCGATTCCGAAGAGCAATTTGATTTTCGAAGTCGTATGTTCCTGTCAACTGGACCGAACGCCACTCCATCTCATCAAGGTTTTCCGGCAGTTCAGCATTCAAATCCAGCGGAGGCAGCGATCGCGCGGCAAGCACCTGCGCATTGAACGCGCGGCGTCCTTCGAGTCGATCCAACTGCCAGATCCCAAGTCGGATCAAGACAAGCGTCCCGGCAATGACAAGCAATGTTGTAAACCACCAGCGGCGGCTGAACAGGCTACGAAACAGCATCGTCCTTTTTCTTAACCGGCATCACGAGACTGTACAACGCAATAAGGACAGACAGCGGCAGTCCCGTGGAGAGGATACCGAGAATCCGCGTGGATAGCGTCAGAGGTTCGTATACTTCCAACCCAAGTACGTTATCAGGCTGAAAGGAACAATCGAATGCCATGTTCTCTTTTTCGTCGAGGGAAAGGCGGGCAGACGAGTTGGCGGGGATCCATAACGTGCCAAGCTTGTGGTCCACTGAGTCTTCATTATTCACAACCAGGGTATCACCCACCACAAACTTCATGCTCGCCGGAATGGATGGAGGCTGCTCACCGCGCGACACCAGTTCTGCCGTCCCTGCCGGGATGGTGAGTAAAACTTCCATCGGCGCGCGTGCCGTCTCACGTAGAAAGAAAAACGGGACTTCCGTGATTAACGCGCCGATCGCCAGCCCTGCCGCAACCGAGAGAACTACCCGGCGAATGAGAATTGAAGACATCGAAATCAATCCTCTTTCAGCACAAGCTTCAAGTCGTGGACGATATCATCAACCGGCGTGTCGAAGCCGAATGATGCACGCAGGTTACCCTGCCTGTCGATCAACGTGACTCGCGCGGTATGGTTCACCAGATATCCCGCCGCAGAGTTGCCTTCCACGATTTCGCGGAATATTCCATACTGATTCCAGACTCCGGCAAGTTCTGATTCCGTACCGCTCAAGCCGATAAAATCCGCGTTGAAGTGATTCACATACTCCTGCACTCGCGCAGGATCGTCCCTCTCCGGATCCACCGTGACGAAAACGACGTTCACGTCTTCCGCTTGATCGGGGCTGATCCCCTGTAATGCAATATTCAATTCAGCGAGCGTTGTCGGGCAAATATCCGGGCAGGAGGTGTACCCGAAAAAAAGAAGCACCACACTCCCGCGCATCTCGCTCAACTTAAACCGGCTTTCGTCAAACCGGGTTAACACGAATTCTTCGGCAACCGGGTACGGTTCGCCGTACGAAGTGCCGCGGAATTCCGCCGGTTTCGAGACCAGCACCGTCCCCAACGCAACCACGGCAATAAACAACGTGGCGAAAAACCCTATCAAAATCACCTTCTTATCCATTGCAATCCTTCATATGCTCCAGGCTTCAGAGAGAAAAACGGGGCGACCCATTCATGGCCGCCCCGATCTTACACCTCTTTTACTTCAACAAATCTTTTTCTAAACTGCTGCGCCAATGAGATACAACGCGGGGTAGAAGAAAATCCAAACAACGTCCACGAAGTGCCAGTAGACCGCGGCGGCTTCCACGGGATACTGCTTCTCATCATACAACCCGCGTTTGCCGTTCAACCAGACGATGATGAGGAATACCAACCCGGTGAACACATGGAACGCATGCATGCCGGTCATCATGAAGAACGCCGCGCCACCAGGACCCGACGAAGGCTTCAACGGTTCCAACCCTTCAGGCTCACCAAACAACGCAAGGACGTGCTCTGCAAGCCATGCCCAACTGTGCCATTCGATCAACACTACGCCCAGTAAAAAGGCAAGCCCGAGAACGAAGGTGATCATCGTATTCTGGAGGAACCCCCTGCGGTTGCCATTATGCAATTGGGTCTCGCCGCGGTTCATGAAGAACGACGAGATGAGGAGCACGGCGGTCACAAACAACCCAAGCGCCTGATTCAGATGCGGACGCGTCAGCCCGAGCAGGTTGACGCGCATGACCATTAAGCCGCCAAATACGAAGGCGTCGGAGACCAGGAACAGCCACAAACCCAACCGGTTCGTCCCTGCCTTGTAGGCATACGATTCATGCCCGCCCTCATGCTCGGCATTGAGCTTGTAAATATGCATATAGTAATACACAACCAGAGCGGCTTTGACCAGCGCCACAGCGATCAGGATGGCGACAGACTCGAACGTGACTGCTACAAAAAATTCAAGCGCAGTCAGCACTGCCAGGTAGACAAAGATATATACACCCTGGCTCAACAAGTTTGTCTTTTCGTGATTCTCGGTCATAAACAGGTACCTGCCCTTTTAGTGATCCTTGCCTTTAGCGTCGGCAAATTCAATGTACTTCGAGCCGGGCAATCCGTAATCATACGGTTCACCCACCACTTCAAATGGAACCGGGTAATTATGCACCGGCATCGGCGAAGGCACCTGCCACTCGGGCGAGCGTGAGTTCCACAAGTTCCCTTCGGCTTTTTCGCCATTCTTGATGCTGTGAAAGAAATTGATGAAGAAGATCAGCACTGAAAGCGCAATGGCAAAGGCGCAGATGGTGAGGATCAGGTGAGTCGAGTCGAAATTCATCGCCGGATCGTAATCCACGATGCGCCGGCGCATGCCTCTCAGACCGATAAACATCATGCCGAAGGTGAGCATGAGGAAGGAGGGTGTCATCAACCAGAAATGCACCTTGCCCCAAAACTCGTTCATGCGCCGGCCCGTAGCCTTGGGGAACCAATAATACAGCGCCGCAAAGAACGGGAAGACGAACCCGCCAAAAATGGTATCGTGGAAGTGCCCGACAACCCAATAAGTGTCATGCAGGTGCAGGTCGAGGGCAACCATCGCGTTCGGGGGACCGGTTATACCGCCCAGCAAAAAGACAACAATTGATCCGAGGACAAAAAGCATGGGCGTGGGAGTTTCGATCTTGCCGCCCCAAATGGTTGCCACCCACGAGAAGAATTTTACGCCTGTGGGCACTGCCACAAGCATGGTGCTGTACATGAATGGCACACGCAGATACTCATTCATGCCCGACGTAAACATGTGGTGCGCCCAGACGACAAAGCCTACCAGCGCAATGGCGAGAGAGGACATCGCAATCCAGCGATACCCAAACAACGGCTTTCGGACGAAAACAGGCAGAAGCTCAGAGATGATGCCCAAGCCCGGGAGTACGAACACGTACACAGCCGGGTGCGAGTAGAACCAGAAGAGGTGCTGGAACAACACCGGGTTGCCGCCCTTCGCGGCATCGAAGAATCCCATCTCAAACAGGCGCTGGAACATGACCAGTTGAAACGACAAACCAATTAACTGTGTCGCGGTCATTGCGATGATGGATGTGGCAATGCCTGCCCACACAAATATTGGCATGCGCATGGCGGTCATGCCTTTTGCGCGCATGCGGATTACCGTCGCGATCACGTTCAACGCACCGAGGATCGATGACCAGCCTGCCGTGAACACGCCGAGGAAGAACATCTGCATGCCCACGGGAGCACGCGAGGATAGTGGAGGGTATCCCGTCCAGCCGGTATCGAACCCGCCAAGGACAAGCGACATGAGCAGCAGCACAGAGGCAGGGACAGCCACCCAGTACGCAAACGCATTCATGCGCGGGAACGCCATATCGTGCGCGCCGATAAGGAACGGCACCGCGTAGTTGATAATGCCGGAGACGCCTAACAAAATGGATACGATCATGATTATGCCGTGCAGCGACATAAGCGTGTTATACAACTGCGGACCTGTCTGATTGAATAAACGGAGTTCGGTGGTCAGGAATTGAAGTTCGGAAGCGGCGAGTTCAGTGCGAAAGATCAAGGCAAACGTGCCGCCGACAGCAATCAGGAACAAAGCAGTGACTGAATATTGAATACCGATCACCTTATGATCG
>DATKAU010000158.1:0-4594 GCA_035514655.1 Anaerolineales bacterium | reverse complement strand
CTTCATGGCTGTCTCATCCTACGGCGCAGGCAAACGCGAATCCAGCGGGACCGTCCGCGTCGCCATGGACTTACAGATGGATATTCACGACAAGGACGTCCTGCTCGTCGAGGACATTGTGGATAGCGGCAACACCATCGCCTCGGTGCTCGAACTGCTCCAAACACGCCAGCCTCGCACGCTCAAAGTCTGCGCTTTGTTCGATAAAGCCGAACGGCGCGAAGCGGTCGTGCCGATTCATTATCGCGGTTTTGAAATACCGAACAAATTCGTCTTCGGCTACGGCCTGGATCTCGATGAGTATTATCGCAACCTTCCCTTTGTAGCCGTGGTCGATCTGGAAAAATACAAACCGCCCTCTTGATTCACGATTAATGGTGGTCGGGAAGCAGCGCCTCGCGCTGCGGTACCGAGAACCGATTGACGAACCATGTCAGACGAATCCCAATCCGCCTACGCCGGTCGCTGGGTTGCCCGCATTCGCGGAAAGATCGTCGCGCAGGGGGGCACTCCCGAGCAGGCTCTGCATGCCGCGCAAAAAAGCCGGCACAAGGAAAAACCCGAAATTATCTACATGCCAATTCATTTTTCTCATTCACCGTTACTGGACAAAGTCCGCGACGCGCTGCCCGATCAGGAGGTCCACCTCGTCGGCGGCGCAGTGCGGGACATGCTCCTCAACCGCCTCTCGCGTGACCTTGATTTCGCCGTGCCTTCGAACGGAATTTCCCTCGCCCGGCGCGTTGCCAACGCCCTGCAGGCGAACTTCATGATCCTCGATGAAGATCGCGACACGGGTCGTGGCATCATCACCGACGCGGATGGATCGCGAACCTATCTCGATTTCGCCACCTATCGCGGCGGCGCGACTCTCGAAGACGATCTGCGCGACCGCGATTTCACAATCAACGCCATCGCCTACGATCTCCGCGCCGACGCGTTGATCGACCCGCTGGACGGGGCGGCGGACTTGCGCGCAAAGGTGATCCGCGCCTGCTCGACGACCTCCATCAAAGACGATCCGATCCGCATCCTGCGCGCCGTCCGGCAAGCTGCGGCATTCGATTTCAAGATCGATCCGGAAACGCGCCAGTGGATGAAGGACGCGGCTGGTCATCTACCAAAAGTTTCGCCTGAACGCCAGCGCGATGAACTGTTCAAAATTCTGGATGGTCCCCGACCCGACGCGTCCATGCGCGCGCTGGAAATGCTGGGCGTGTTCCCTCACATGCTTCCCGAACTCTCCGCGATGAAAGGCACCGAACAATCCCCTCCGCACATGCATGAGGTGTGGGAGCATACCTTGAAGGTGCTTGGCTATCTCGAAGGAATCCTTGCCGCATTGGAAACCGGTGAAAGTGCCGGCGATCCATTTCTTGCCAGGCTGCTCCTTGCATTGGGCAAATACCGCGACCAGGTCGCCGCGCACCTCGCCGACCCGCTCAACACTGATCGCACTCCCCGCGCGGTGTTATTCTTTGCCGCGTTGTACCACGATGTAGAGAAGCCAGCCAGCAAGTCAATGGACGAGGCAGGACGCATCCGCTTTTTCGACCACGATGTGCAGGGCACGGCGACCGCATCCAAGCGCGGTCACGCCTTCAACCTAAGCAACGATGAGATCGAGCGCATCAAAAAGATCATCTTCAACCACATGCGCGTTCACTTTTTCACCAGCCAATGGATCGAGAAAAAGCTGGAACCTTCACGCAAAGCCATCTATCGCTTCTTCCGCGATGCAGGCGAAGCAGGCGTGGACTTGATCCTGCTGGGTCTCGCCGACCTGCGCGGTACACGCGATCACATGCTGACGGAGGAGCACTGGTCGGCAGCATTGCATGTGGCAGGCATCTTCCTCGAAAACTACTACGAGAAGCGCGAGGAGACTGTCTCGCCCCCGCGCCTTGTGGACGGGCATGACCTGATGAAGGAACTAAATCTCGAGCCCGGGCGAACGCTCGGGCAATTGCTCGAAGCGATTCGCGAAGCGCAGGCGATCGGCGAAGTGAATACCCGCGGGCAGGCATTCGAATTTGCCCGCCGTGAATTGAATCGGATCGAGACAGCATGAACCTTGTCTATTTCGACCTGGAAAGCCAGAAACTCTTCGAGGAAGTCGGCAGGCGCGACCCGTCGAAATTGCTGCTTGCCTGCGGCGTGACCTGGTCCACGACGCGGAATGAGTTTGCTGTATACTGGGAAAAAGATGCTGCGGCGCTGATCGCTGAGTTGAAATCAGCTGATCGGGTGATCGGCTTCAATATCCTTAACTTCGATTACGAGGTACTTAAGCCCTATGCGCCCGCCGAAAACCTACGCCTCATCCGTTCGACGGACATGCTGCAGGAAATTTACCGGGCATTGGGATTCCGCCTGAGCCTGGATTCGGTGGCAAAGGCGACTCTCGGCACGACAAAATCCGCGGATGGGTTGAAATCCGTTGAGTGGTTCAAAAACGGTGAACTGGACAAGGTGGCGGAATACTGCAAAGCGGACGTGGATATCACCCGCCGCGTCCATGAGTTTGGGCGCAAAAACGGGTTTGTGCATTATTATTCGAAATTGGGAAGTAAATTGAAGGTGACGGTCAATTGGAAATAGCTATTGTAGAGGCATGGCTATGCGCCCCTACAGGCAAAGGAGAACAACATGGAAAAAATCAACGTCAACGGAATTGAACTCGCCTATGAACGCCGCGGCAAAGGGACGCCGCTCGTGCTGCTGCATGGATATCCCCTCGACCACCACGCGTGGGATTTCCTCGCCCCCCTGCTCGAAGACACCTTCAATTTGATCCTGCCCGACTTGCGTGGGTTTGGCAAATCCAGCACGGTGGACACACCATATACAATGGACAATATCGCCTCGGACATCGCTGGTCTGCTCGATCATTTGGGTATCGAGAAAGCCGCTGTCGCCGGTCATTCGATGGGCGGGTACGTTGCACTGGCATTCGCAAAAGGATACCCCGACCGAGTCAGCGGGCTTGGGCTGGTCTCCACGCAGACACTCGCCGACCCGCCGGATCGCAAGGAGGGCAGGTACAAGTCCGCGGCAGAGGTGGCAGAGAAGGGCATCGGCGGCGTGGTGGAAACAATGACACCGAAATTCACTCCCGATGAAAAACTGCAGGGCTCAGCAAGAGAGATGATGGAACGACAGCGACCTGCCGGGTTCATCGGCATCCTCAAGGCCATGGCGGAACGCATGGATACATCCGCATTGCTGGCGAGTCAGACAATCCCAGTGGTCATCATCCATGGGGATGCCGATTCGCTGATCCCGGTTGACCGGGCGCGGGAGGCAAAGAGTGCCGTTCCGGACGCGCACTTTGTTGAGTTGAAAGGCGTGGGTCACCTCCCGATGATGGAGGCGGTGAACGAAACCGCCGAGGCGTTGAAGCACCTCGCGTAGTTAATCGAAACATCCCCAACTTGAAGCGTTGGGGATGTTTGAGATCAGGATCAATTTTCGACTGGGAAGGACGCGGGGCTTTTTCCTATGAAGCACCCATGGGTTTGGTAAACGGCTCGCTCATTACGGAGTTGCCCGGTTTGGATGATCCCGTGCGATTAATGAGGCGGTTGATGTGTGCCACAAGCACACGGCTGGGCGTCGGTTTGGTCAGGTAGTCGTCGGCGCCTGCGTCGAGCACACTGGCGATCATCGATGGGTCGTTGAGGGCGGAAAGAATGATGATCGGGACCTGGCTGAACGCGCGCACTGCCCGGCAGACCTCCCAGCCGTCGATTTCAGGCATCATCAGATCAAGCACCACGAGATCCGGCTGTTTTTCCCGGATCATCGTCAACCCGTCTGAACTATTGTTGGTGGCCGACACATCGAAACCCTGCGACTTTAACAGCAGGGAAAGCAGGTCGGTGACCGCGGCGTCGTCGTCTATCACAAGAATTTTAGTAGGCATCAGTTATCCAATCTGCCCCCATTATATCGAAAACAACGGTATTTGCGACTTTGCAACGGACTATCAATTGAATGTGACGGAATATGCCTGAAAGCCTTACATTTATCAAAGGGGCTTCGTGGTACACTTGCCCGCGAAAAACAGAAAATCTGAACAACGAGGTTGCATAATGAAGACTTGGGTCTATCTATTCGATGAAGGCGCGAAAGCGGAAAAATACGCGGGGTCGTGGGAGGACGTGCGCGCCCTGCTTGGCGGAAAAGGCGCGGGACTCTTCGACATGACGCGGGCGGGCGTACCCGTGCCGCCCGGATTTACGGTCACGACCGAAGCCTGTAACTGGTTCCGCAAAACAGGCAGTTTCCCCGCCGGGATGTGGAAACAAGCGCTCGCGGCAATGAAAATGACCGAGAAACGCGCGGGCAAAAAATTCGGCGACGCGAAGAATCCGCTGCTCGTATCGTGCCGCTCCGGCGCGAAGTTCTCGATGCCCGGCATGATGAACACCATCCTCAATATCGGCTTGAATGACCAGGTGGTGGAGGGGATGGCAGGGCTCACCAAAAATCAGCGTTTCGCGTGGGATTCCTACCGCCGGTTGATCGAGATGTTCGGCGGAACCGTGTTCAATGTGGAGGACGAGGCGTTCGAGCATCCGATGGCTGAGTA
>DATKAU010000157.1:0-16132 GCA_035514655.1 Anaerolineales bacterium | reverse complement strand
AGTTGGGTCTGCCCATCTGGAGTCACTTCATCCGCGTGAGAGGCGCAACGAAGACAAAGATCGGCGAATTGAATAATCCTGTCACCGTGGGTGGAACCAGTATTTCAACAGGCGATATCGTCGTGTTGGATGCAGATGGCGGTGTCTGTGTCAAACGTGAACGCGCGGAGGATATACTCAAAGCTTCTGAGGAAAGACTGATAAAAGAAGCCGCCTTGCGCGAGAAATTGCTCGCGGGACAAATCTCATACGACCTGCACGGTCTGCGTGAATATGTGGAAAGGAACAAAAAGTGACAAGCCAAAACGAACCTATTCATGATATTGCCCATCTCGGTCATGTGGAACTGCTGACTCCCAAACCAGAAGAGAGCCTGCGATTTTTTGTTGACGTCATGGGCATGACCGAAAGCGGACGGAATGGCGATTCAGTCTACCTTCGGGGTTGGGACGATTACGAGCATCATTCGCTTCAGCTGACGGCTTCCAAAACCTCGGGTCTGGGGCATTATGCCTTGCGTGCGAAAAGTCCTCAGGCGTTGCAAAGACGCATGGAAGCGATCGAGAAATCAGGCATGGGCAAAGGCTGGAAGGTTGACAACATTGGGCATGGTCCCGCGTATTGCTTTACCGATCCTGATGGACATCAAATTGAAATCTATTACGAAACGGAATGGTATCAACCGTCAGCCGAGTTAAAGCCTGCGTTGAAAAATCAGGCATCCCGTTATTCCGACCGGGGCGTGGGCGTGCGGCGTCTCGATCACATTGCATTGCTGGCGGCTGACGTGCGCTCCAATCGTTTGTTCATGACGGAAACTCTCGGCGGGCGCGTTACCGAGCAGATCATTTTCGATGACGGTTCCGAGAAAGGGGCGTGGGTGACGTTCAACAACAAATCATACGATGTTACGTTTGCCGAGGATGCCTACAGGGCAAATGGGCGCCTGCATCATTTCACGTATGCCGTGGATAATCGAGAAGCGATCTTGCGCGCCGCGGATATTTGCCTCGAGCATGGCGTTTTCATCGAGACAGGTCCGCACAAACATGCCATTCAGCAAACATTCTTCTTATATGTCTATGAACCCGGCGGCAATCGTTTTGAAATTGCCAACGCAGGCGCGCGCCTTATCCTTGCGCCTGATTGGAAGCCGATCGTGTGGAATGAAGCCGAACGCAAAAAGGGACAGGCGTGGGGGTTGAAGACCATCGAGTCGTTCCATACGCACGGTACACCGCCCGTGGAGAAGTAGAGGAGAGCCGCATGCCCCATCTGATACTCGAATATTCCGATAACATCGAAGTCGATGTCCAGCCGTTACTGGCACGTTTGCACGAGGAAGTGGTTGCCACCGGCGCCATCAATTTAAAGGGCATCAAGAGCCGCGCCATCAAACACGCCCAATACCGCATTGCAGATGGGGATCCCGATTACGCCTTTGTGCATGTGGGATTATTGATCCGCGAAGGACGTCCGATCGAAATTCAACAAGATGCAACCCAACGCGTGATGAAGATCTTGAAGGAAACCTTCGGGCACCTATTCGAGATCCGAAAACTGTCGCTGACCGTCGATCTCAAGGAGATGCGCGATGGCATCGCGCTGACGGAACACAATATTCCTGCAAAATGAGGCGCACGTGATTATGCGCTGGCTTCCCTACGCCCTGCTTTGCTCGATCTTCCTGGCGAGCGCCGACTTCTTCGTAAAACTGGCTTCGAACAAAATCTCAGCGAGCGTGGGAATGTTCGTCTACGGCGCGACGACGTTTACCGTTGGTTTGATGTGGGTCGGTTATTTAAGACTTACAAGGCAACCGCTCCTTGTCACCCAGCCCGGCTTGCTGTTTTCCATCGCAGTAGGCCTGGCGTTCAGCGCTGTGACCATCCTGCTCTATTTTACTTTTGCGCATGTCAGTGTTTCACTGGGTTCACCGACCATTCGCGTGATGGGAATTCTTATTGCCAGCGTACTCGGCATCCTGCTGCTGCACGAGCCGTTCACATGGCGTTATTTGATCGGTTTGATGATGACCATTGCGGGCGTTGCGCTGATTGTATTTCGGTAGGCGGCAGGGGGGAATCGCCTAATCCTTGTGCCATTCCTTCACAACTAGGCGGAAGATATCCGATTCCGTGATGATGCCAACGAGGTGCTCCGCTTCATCCACAACGGGCAGTCCGCTGAACTTTTTCTCGAGCATGATCTTCGCCGCATCGCCAATGCTCGCAGTCTGTTGAATGGTTATGGGATTGCGCGTCATGATCTCGCTCACCTTGAGTTTTGCGAGCAGGTGGTTCACCTCCCACACGCTCAATGATGAAGCCTTTGAAGGTTCCGCACCGCGGATATCCCCCAGCGTCACCATGCCAGCCACCCTGCCATGAGTCACAACAGGAAGCCTGCGGATGGTCCTGCTGTTCATGATGTCGTGCGCTTCCTTCAACGACGTCTCGGGTGCGATCGTGATCACCTCCCGGGTCATCCAGTCACTGACAAGTTCCTGTTGCATGTGCTGCTCCTTTTGAAAACTCATCGCTTGATTTCGTCGGATCCAGCGTCCGCCGGGGATCCATCAATCGAGCAGGATCAGACATCCCTGTGAAAGAACCGCATCCTCCTTAACCTTGAAACTGATTC
The DNA here is from genome assembly GCA_035514655.1 of Anaerolineales bacterium. Classification (GTDB taxonomy): domain Bacteria; phylum Chloroflexota; class Anaerolineae; order Anaerolineales; family Villigracilaceae; genus Defluviilinea. Next base: position 13,489 of record DATKAU010000157.1, on the reverse strand, counting down.
TGCTTCGAGTCGCCGAATCCTGCCAGTGACATTTATCAATAATCCCAAGTGGACCCTGAGAATGCTTTCAACATCGAGCAGGCAGCGGTGGACTTTATCCCCCATGTCGAGATGCATCCTGTGTACGGCTTCAGGAAATGAGACATATTGCCGACTCGCCCAGTTTGAACTCCCAAGAATAATTCTGAAATCGATTACCTCACCGGTTCAGGTGCAGGAAAGACAGGGATCTCTAAAAACTACGGAAGTTTGCCATTTCAAAAATTTGGTTGAGCATTGCGAAGTGCAATTGTGGCTGTAATCGAACGTTGCCGCTAATACCGCCTCAACCTCACCACCAGCCGCGTCAAGCCAAGGGCGGCTAACAACACCAAGCCCACCGCCACCTCAAACGCCAATCGATTGATTCGGATCACAACGCTCAACCATGCGAGTCCCAACCCGAGCATGGCGACTACGCTTACGCGCGTCAGGTGGCGGAGCTCCATGCCGCGAATATCGTCGGTCGGCGCGGCGTAATTCAGCCGTCGTGCAAAGTCCGAAAGGTCCCAGCCGAGCAAGCCGCCCAGCGCGCCCAGCAGCATCCAAACGATAGTCAATCCATTCCACACGCCGTATCCCGCCCCGAGGACGATGAGCAGAAACGCGAGCGAGGATGCCCAATATACTTTGCGCCAGTGAGCGAGGATCCACAGCACGCCGATCCACACAAACCAGCGCGCGGGATCGGTCAGTCCCGCCTGCGAATATCCATACGCCAGCGAGCCTGTTCCGAGGAGAATGGTCAATACCATCGCGATGATTGTCACAGCTTACTTTAACCTCAGCCACAGAGCACACAGAGTTCTCTGAGTTTTTTATCTCAAAATCTCAGTGATCTCTTTGGCTAATGAATTATCTTCCCGCAGCCCTCGCCCACACAGGCGGGCGGCTCAACCTCTGTTTCACAACGTAATCGAACGGTTCTGCCACATCCCAATCGAGCACCTGAACCCCCGCGCGCTGGATGCGCTGCAGCAACAGCACTCGCTCCATCTGGATCACGCGCCCGGCAAGAGACACACTCCGGGTTTTTGGCAGGTAGGACATTTCAAACTTCACCGGGTTCGGGCTGACTACCAGCACCTGATAACCCTTCGCCCGCAATTGCACCAACGGTTTTAGATCATCCTCATGCAGCGGCGAGACCAAAACGATCTGCGACTCGGACGGGAACAAACGCGTGGGCAGATGCTGAAAGTTCGCAAACACATCACTGCCCCCGGGCTTTGCGTGTGCCAATGAAAATAAAATTTTCTCGCGCTGTATTTTTCCGTATCCAGGGATCGTCCAGTTCAAAAACGCGGCGTACACCAGCAAACCCACGCGGTTGCCCTGGGTCAGCAATGCATCGGTTAGGGCGGCGGCGGCTTGAACCGAAAATTCGAAGAGCGAATGCCCGCGTGCAAACTCGTTGGTGCGCACGCGCCCATCGAGGATGATGCCCACGTCTGCCACGCGCTCCTGCTGGAACTCGTTCGAAAACAGCACATCCTCCTGCGCGTGGTGCGCGCTGGCGCGCCAGTTGATGGCGCGCGGCGGGTCGCCGGGATGATATTCACGCACGCCGAAAAACTCCGTGCCTGTGCCGCCCACGCGCGCGGGGATGGTCCCCGCGTAGACGCGCGTCCGGCGCGGACGAATCGCCACGTGACGGAGGCGCGTCACAGGCGGGAAGACGAATAACTGTCCCTTCGCCTCCAGCCTCACCCCGCGGCTGGTCACTGCCAACGTATCGTTTACCTGCACCCGAACGGCTTCGAACCCATAGCCTCCGCGCGGACCCGCGACGCGGTAGCTAAACGTGTAGACCGAATCTTTCGGAAGCCGGATCAAGTGCCGGCTGTGCGCGAAACGCAGTTTTAGATCCACAGGAACAAGATCTTCCACCAGCACTTCATCGAGATGCGAACCGTGATTCGCAATCCTCACCGTCACGGTCACATCTGATTCAGGCGAGGTGCGTTCCACGTTGAGATGCCGCGTCGCTTCGAGCTTTACATTTTCAGGAGAATACATATATCCGGCGAGGAGATAAACCACCAGTGGGATGGCAAGCATGATGAACTCACCGCGCACGGCGGCAACCCCCGCAAGCAGGAGTGCATACACAATCGAGCCAAGAAACAATGAACGGGACACAGACCTGCCTATCTATGAGATCATCAAACTTTCAACTATTGAACTATCGAACTATTTAACTACCGGAACCGGCGTCTTCTCCAGTGAATCGCGAATGACATCGCCGCTCACAGACCGCGACATCCAGTATTCGGGCTGCAGGATCACGCGATGACCGAGGATCGGCGTCGCGTAGCGTTTGATATCGTCGGGCGTGATGAAATCACGGCCATCCAGGGCAGCGTTGGCGCGCGCCATCTTGAGGAACGCCAGGGATCCGCGCGGGCTGGCGCCGACAGCAACCCGCCGGTCGACGCGCGTGGCATGGACGAGGGCGGCGATGTAATTTTCAAGGTCGCCATCCACGTGAATGGTCTCGACCGCTTCACGCAATTCGAGTACCTGTTTCGCCTTGGTGATTTCACGCAGGTCCACTTCATCCTGCCGGCGTTCGCGGCGGCGTTTCAGGATCACCTGCTCCTCTTCGAGCGTCGGATAGCCCACGGTCAGTTTCAACATGAAGCGATCCAGCTGCGCTTCAGGTAGGGGAAACGTTCCTTCGTATTCGATCGGGTTCTGTGTGGCAAGCACAAGGAACGGCTCGGGCAGAGGCAGGGTCTCGCCTTCGATGGTGACCTGTCTCTCCTGCATGGCTTCGAGCAATGCCGATTGGGTTTTCGGCGAGGCGCGGTTGATCTCGTCGGCAAGGATGATATTGGCAAAGATCGGTCCCTTGCGCAGTTCGAATTTGTTTCTCACACGGTTGAAGATATAGCCGCCGGTGATATCGCCGGGGAGCAGATCGGGCGTGAACTGGATACGCTTGAAATCGAGCCCGAGAGCCGTCGCAAAACTCCTTGCGATCAGGGTTTTGCCCAACCCGGGGTAATCTTCGAGCAGCATGTGCCCGCCGGCGAGCACCGATGCCATCATCATCTCGAGCAGTGCGCGCTTGCCCACCACGGCGCGCTCCACTTCGGCGATCACCTGTTTGCTGACAGTTGAAACCTTTGCTATATCTGCCACGATATCTCCGTCTTTTTGCCGCAAATTCCGCGAAAAAATCGATCTAATTCGCGCTAATTCGAGAAATTCGCGGCTGAGAAAATAGCTCCGATGGAGCTTTCATGCGTCAAGAATTCCGCGTCGCAGGATCTCTGAGTCCCTACGGCGGATTTTCTCCCTTCAAATTTGATTCCAAAAACTCAACCACCTCTGCGAGATCGTGATCGAGTTCCGTCTTTTCCACCGGTGCGAGATTGATCAACCTGCGCGACGGCAGTTCGGTGAACGATCCGTGCAGTCCCTTGTCGAGATAGGCGCGCACTTCAGGCGAGGGATCCCAGCCGTCGGCTTCGAGGGGCGCAAATACCGGGCGCGGCCTGCCATGGTCGCGTTGCACGAGAATTTGATACGCGAGCCTGCCCAACGCGTTTGCCACCAGCCACTTGAAATACGTCCCGCGCCGCGATTTTCTCACCGCCGCTGCAAGACTCTCCACACGCCCGCGCTCAATCCGTTCGGGCTCCATCGATCGCCTGGGGGGTTTAGTTTCGATCAAGAGACTGCCGCCCAGCACGATCAACACCAGCGCCACGACGACAAGCCACCAGATCAACTGCGGCAGGGACAGATACAGCAACTGCAGCGCATACAACAGATACGCCAGCGGAATGACGATTAATTGGTTCACCGCGCCGCGCAGCGGAAAGGCAAGCAAAACCGCGCCGAGGATGACCCCCGTCACAACCAGCCAGCGGCGCCACCTCATGCGGACTCCCCACAATGCTGCAGGATCGCCCTGAGACTCGCCACCGCTTCGTGCACCTCGCCGGGACCTGATCGGCGCGCGCCATAGCGGACTCCCTCGAACAGGCGCGTGAGCCTGTGCACCGCGTCGGAGGGCAGACCGGCTCTCTCAAGTCGCGCGGCAAATTCACCCGGAGTCATCGACGCGCTGCGTTCGAGATTCTTTTTATCCGAGACCACATCACTCATCCGGTAATAGCAGTTCATGATCACGTCGGTCGATTCCCTGCCCGCCGAAAGATCGTCAATGGACGAACGCGCAATCTGCGCGATCTTTTTCAACGGCAGTGTAGATGGGACGTTCAATTCCTTCCACAGCGCGTACGCCTTCCACGCAACGACGATGATCAACAATGCCACGCCGAAGCTGACGATGTAGGTGGCAATAGTAATGGTTTGCGGAGAAACAAAGGCAGGCGGCGCCTCTCCTGTGGATGCCGTGATCAGCCCATTATTATTCATGGCGGCGGCATCCACGCCCATTTCCACAAGCCTCTCTCGATACCGCATAAACACAATGTATAGCGCCCAGTACGTTATGCCCACGCGTATCACAATCCGGATCAACCGCTTGCGCCACTCGGCATTCATCAGCAAACCGAGCAGCGCCAGGATCGACAGGACGACCGCCCACATGCTGATCTGCGCCAGCAGCGGGATTTCGGTAATGGTATTTACGATCTGGATCGGGACGGCTCGAAGGCGGTCGGATTGCTGCGCAAACGACTGTCCCTCCCGGAAGGGAAGATCGCGCAAGCCGCGTGATAACAGCACCAGCACCCCCAGCGTGAGGACGGAAATGACGATTACCAGGCGTTTGTTTTCTAGCAGAGAGCGCATCGCAGTTCTGGAATTTTACCATTGGGGCTATAATTCCCCATGCCTCGCAATGACTGATCTCCTGAATGACTGCAGCGCCCCGCTTCATCCCCAGGCTGCGGAGGGACTCCGCCTGTTCAACGCGGGGAAATATTTCGAGGCGCACGAGGCGCTCGAGATCGCCTGGCTGGATGAACGCGGCAGGGTTCGCGACCTGTATCGCGGCATCCTGCAGGTGGGCGTTGCCTATTTACACATCACGCGCGGCAATTACGACGGCGCGGTCAAGGTATACGGAAGAAGCTTGAGGTGGTTGAAAGACTGGGCGGACGTTTGCCGCGGCATTCGCGTGGAGGAGCTGCGGCGCGATGCAGAGAAGGCTATTAATGAAGTAAAAAGGCTTGGCAGGGAGAGAATTGGAGAATTCGATGGGGGACTTTTGAAACCCGTGAAGTGGGAGGATGGATCAGGCAAAGAGGGCAAGACCTATATCTGCGACCGCTGCGGAAGTGAGATGTTCGAGAAGAACTGCAAGGTCACCTGCCCAAACTGTGGGAACCGGTTCGATTGCTCGGATTTGAATATTTATTTCGATTAATCAGATGCCGACGCAGTTGAACTGCGTCGGGAACGCGATTACCTCACAAACCGGAACGTCCGCGCGCTGGATTCGAAGTCGGTCAGGTTCTCGAAAAAATCATTGATCTGCGCCGCATAGGTCACATACCAGACGGTGCCTCCATCCTGAACAACATAAATCAGTTCGTTCACATCAAAGTTTTTTACACGGGCTTCGATGGTAACCTTTTCGGCAGGCACGGAATTCAATAACACCGACTGCCTGCCCACAACCCGGTATTCGGTGGGCAGAGACTGGAGTTTCACATCCAGAAATGATTCCAGCGAATCGGACGTCAGCGGTTCGTTGGAGACAATCACCCAGATCGCAAACAACGATGCTTTTGCGGCAGGCTTTGAAACAATTAATTCCGACCCTGCCAGCGAAGTGAGGCCAGACGTGTTCGATCGGGGCACTTTATAAGCGGGGGGAAGCCATATTTCAACCAACCCAGTACGATGCTGAGACCAGCCGGTGGGAATCAACTGTTCGTAGGGAATCTGCGGTGGCAGCGGTGTCTGTGTAACGGTGGGGATTACGATCGGCGTGGCGCTGAGAATCGGGGTGGGAGGCAGCTGCGAGGAACCTGAGAATCCATCTCCAAAGATCAAATACCCCAGGATGCCGAACAGACAGCAGACCAGTACCGCCATGCCCCCAAGAATACCGAGTTGGTTGCTGGTCATGCCAAAATATTTTCGGTTTTGGTACATGGTTCCTCCATTGCGCCAGTCGTCAGGGAATCTTACCCGCCTCAAGCGGAGAATGACCTTGTAAGATCATGACCGAATTTCACTCCGCCCGGAAATTCATCGTTCAGTTACGGGCTGGGAGTGCCCGATGAGGAGGGAATCGACAGCGGCGTCAATGTCGGCGTCACCGTCGGGGTCGGTGTTGGGATCAACGGCATCCACCCGCTGTGGAAAAAATATTCATTTAAGAACTGGGCACGTTCCTGGTCGGTCATCAAACGCGGACGCGAGTAATCTTCAAGCAAAGCGGTAATTAATTCGACGCTGATCAATTTCCCATCGTAGATCACGTACCGATCCAGAAACTCGCGGCGGATTCCGGGCGGCATCCAATCCTGGTCGCCCATCTGGTCGAAGAACAAATTCCCCAACCCATAATGGATGAACGCATCGCCATGGAATTCCATCATCTGCGCGTAATGGGCCTGGCTGCCGCTGACAATCGATGCCCCTGAATCTGCCATCAGTCGGAAGTCAGTCATTTGCTGGGGGCTGGGGCGCGAGTCGTAACTTTCGTTCCATTGAAAGGTGGAGATGACAACATAACCCTGCGATTTCAATTCGGCGATCTTTTGCGCAAGATAGCCGAAATCACACGGCGCGGCGCCCGGGCGGAAGTCGCGGGCTGTCATGAAGCGATCCACATCCGGTTTGTTGCAGCCGATGAAGGCGATCTTGTTGCCGTTCACGTCGAACAGGGCGGGCTTTAAGGAATCCACCAAATCCACACCGCCGCCGAAGTATGGCAGGTTCCGCGCCTTGTATATTTCAATCGTTTCGAGCATCCCCGCCGATCCGCGGTCGGCGAAGTGGTTGCCGGTCAATTCGATCACATCCGCGCCCACGTCGGTGAGCAGGTCGATGTATTTCGGGTCGCTGCAAAAAACCAGCGCGGCTTGATCGGGCGTCGGGAAGGTGCAGCCCGTGTAAAACGGGATCTCATTGCTGATGTGCGTAATATCCGCTTCGCGCAGCACGTCGCGGATCTTTTCACCGGGGTACGTAACGCTTTTGTATTCCATCGTCACCGCGGTGGCGCGCACGAGGGCGGTCACGCCGGTGAGGATGACGGTGGTGAGATTTGCATCATCGTAATTTGTAATTGGTAATTGGAGGCGGGTGGAAGACTGCAGGGTGAAACCGATGGCGAGCGGGTATGTTGAAAGATCAAATCCTTTGCGGACCGGGGATTGACCGTCGACCGTCAGGACCTTCCATTTCGGTTCGAGCGATTCAAACGGGACGATCGCCCACGCGGATTCGGTCCACGCGGTTTCGAGGAGTCGATCCTCATCCACGGTTCGGACCAAGCCGGGGGCTGGCGCGTCCCATTGGGCGGTAAACGCGGCGAGGGTGGACTCGGTCATCAATAACGGAATCAGCCTCGAGGGAGAAAGAGGCGTCCCGTCCGTCCATGCGGTGAGCAGTTGATCGAAGGTCACGCCGTCGATGATCGTCGGGAACGGTGCAGTGAGCGCGTAGACCCATTGGATTTTTGTTTCGTTTAGATTCGGGTTTGATGGCACAAACGGGGCGAGATCGAGAATCACGGTTTCGTTCGGGGGAATGTTGATCTGTTGTACCTGTTCGCGCAACGCTGATGGAACCAAATCGCCGATGCGAATACCGGGCGGCACGGCGGTTTGTACAATCTCGATTTGACTCTGCAAGCTGGGAATGGTCGGATTTTGAGTTGCAGTGGGCAAAGCGGTCGATTGCGACGTGCAGGAGGAAAGCAAAGCAACCAAGAGAAAGAGCGTGGACGCGAATTTCGCGAATGCGCGCGAATTCTTAAAAAATAAATCTGCGAAAACGTGTCCTGAGCCATATCGAAGGATTCGCGTCATTCGCGGCTGAAAGGATTTTAATGCAGGCATTACGCCCAATTATACTATTTTGCTTTCAGCGTCGTTTCAGCAAGCGTGAATTCTTTCAGCGCGGCTTCGTCGATGGTTACCCCCAGACCGGGCGCTGTGGGCACCGTGATCGTGCTTTCGTCGTTCAAGACAAATCGTTCGTTTGTGATGTCGCGGTGATAATAACGATCCGATGCCGAAATGTCCGCGGGCAAAACAAACCCGGGCAGGGATGCCAGCGCAAGGTTCGAGGCGCGGCCGATGCCGGTCTCGAGCATGCCGCCGCACCATACCGGCGCGATTTGTGAGAGACAATAATCGTGTACGGCGATCCCCTGGCTTAACCCTCCCAAACGCGCAGGCTTGATGTTGATGATTTTGCACGCCTTCATCTCAAGCGCATAGCGCGCATGGCGCGGCGAGATCACGCTTTCATCGAGGCACATCGGCGTTTTGAACTCCGCCTGCAACAGGCGGTGATCCCAAATGTCATCTTCGAACAACGGCTGTTCGATCAACAATAGATTCAAATCGTCCACAGCTTTCAACACCCGTGCGGATTCGACTGAGTATGCCGAGTTCGCGTCCACCTGCAGGCGCAGATCCGGGTATGCCTTGCGGACGGCAGTTGTCTCGTCCACTTCGCGCCCCGGTTTGATTTTGATCTTGACGCGGCGGTAGCCCTGACTCAGATACGATTCAACAGTTTTAACAAGCGCCGAAGCAGACTCCTGAATCCCGATGGATACTCCCACCTCAACATTTTCGTGCATCCCACCGAACATCTCCATCAACGACCTGCCATCACGCTTCCCTAGCAAATCCCACAATGCCATCTCCACGCCAGCCTTGGCAAGATGATGCCCGCGGATCCGTTCGACTCGATGTTGAAAATCCGCCGCATCTATCAGATCCTGCCCCAATACCAACGGCGCGATGAAATCCTTGAGGATGTGCCATGCTGTGCCGGTCGTTTCGTAGTTGTAGCCCGGCTCGCGCGAAGCGACGCACTCACCGTATCCAGTAAGGCCCTCGGCGCGCAGTTCAACGATGATGCACTCGCGCACCGTCTCGCGCCCGAACGAGGTCTCGAACGGGGCGACGAGCGGCATGGAGATATGGTGGAGGATGATGGATTCGATTTTCATGGTATCGCTGCCTTATACTTTAAATGACAGGGGGAATAAATTAACACGGCAGGTTTTGAACAATCCGGTCAACCATCCTCATGTCCGCTGACGGTATTTCAGCTAATCGAAACCAATTGGTGCATAACATCCTTTTATGGCGCGGAGTTAGCTCCTCAGCGGCAATGGTCAGATCGTATGCTTTCTGCCAGTCACCTGTTTGCGCAAATGCTTCAATAAAAGGAATGTATTCAGTTCCATACCCCGGGTTGAAACCAAGTCGTTGTGCCTGCTTATACAGATCAAGCACTTCGTTCCAATCCTTCATCTGACGGGCAAGGTCAGCCTTCTCGAAGAAATAACACCATGTGTGAGCAGGCTCAGGACCGAAAATATCCGTATCGGGCGAAACAGGCGCAGGCTCAGGGATGATACGGGAAAGATTGGACATGGGGATTAGCTTATCGCTGCCTTCATCCAACAAGGGGTCATACATGTACACTGCATCCAGGACACGCAGGCAGGAGGTTTCTGTTTGATGAAGAACAGCGACAGTGGCGGATGTATTCCCATTAAATAACAAATGGCGGGCAGGTCTCTTGAACACGACGTCCGGCTGGAAGTACATTTCGTGCTCGGGAGTAATGAACATATATGGGATTGAACCATCCCGGGTTTGAAAATGATACAAAACATTGACCGCCCAGGTCGCATCCATATCGTGTGTGATCATGTGTGACGGGTATGCAAAACTGAGTACAGCCGTATCCGACTGTAAAGCCGGTATGCGCCAGTAAAGCTGCCAATAGTAGTCGGGCTGGGTCATCCAATCACGACGATATACATTCACCATCCAAATCTGGGTTGCCACCGAAAACATAAGCAGGAAGCCAAAAACCCATTTTTGTCCGGCAGGCCGAACCAACAAAAGCACGAGACCAACAACCATCAAACAGGCGCCAAACATGGGAGCAAGGGTAAAACGTTCATTCCAACCGCCCGTACTGACCTCTTTCCCAATTGCCCAAACCGGGAGGGCGCTCGTAACGAACAACAGGAGACCAGTAAAAATCATCAGGACTGGAGAGGGACGATTTGAGGTTTCATCCGCATTTGTATTATAAAAAAAGGAAAAGGCAAACGCAAATAACGCGCCCAATCCAAACGCGAACCAGGCAATCCTTTGCTGGAAAGTAAAACCACCGAATCCAATTATCGAATCCATCCACACCTGCAATGTTGAATACAAAAGATCCAGCAACCCTTTGTTGAAAAAATTCAGCAGGGTTCCAAAAAAAGAGACCTGAAACTCACCCATGGTCGAACTAATATTATCGAGGCGGCCGAATGTCTGAAAAACATTGGGAAAGTATACAAAGCGAACCCAGAGAAAGAATGCGGTAATCAAAACATAGGGCAGGGAATACAGCACAACCTTTCGCAGCACATGCGAATCTTTTTTATATCCATTTGCAACCAGCACCCAAATCAATACAGGACGCATGAACTCAATTCCGGAAAAATATTCTATTGTAAAAAGATGCATGAAGGTGGCAATCCAGGATAATGGAAAAAACAAACGCGCCGACATTGGCCGCCTGATCGCAAGGACCATCAGATATAAAGACAAGGCGAAAAGGAATAACGTCATGATGTGGCGCGAGAACGCAGCAGAGTGCGCCTGTTGAACAAAGCCTGGGTAAACCATTAATAGTGCGCCAAGCCAGAAGAATGGTCTTCTATATTCGGGCCAGAATTGAATCAATGCGTAGACGAAAAATAGAGTCCCCGCCCAGCGAAGCAGCAACGTGACGATATGCCAGCCGATCGGCTGTGAACCAACAAGAAAATAGATCAACTGATATACCCATGGAAACGGTCTATCCTCGGCATAGAAGCCAGATTGAAATGAAGGGGCGAGCTTGGTAAAAAATACGACTTCCCAATCAGACCAGTAATAGCCCAGGGAAGTCCACGCATATCCATATGTAACAACCGCCATCAAAAATAAAGCCATTGGATAAAACCATGGCTTTTCAGAAATCTGCTTCAGTTTTTCAAAACCTATCGTCATACTTTAACCTCTCCCTCGTCATTCCCCATTTTCAAGCTTTTCAATGCTTCATCCACGCTCATGGCGTCAGCGTGGCGCATGCCGGCGGCAGGCGTGCCGCAATACGGACAGATGTTCCACGGCAGTTCCATTAGCTTGTTGCAGCTTTCGCAGTTCTTCTTCAGTTTGGTGTGGCAGTTCGGGCACACCTGCCAACCGTCCTTGACGCGGCGTTCGCAGCCTGGGCACAGAGGCAAGTCCTCAAGCGCCTGCAACAACGCTTCTTCCTCCAGCGTCTTTTGATAATCCTCTTCGAGTGTCTTTGGAGGGCGGAGAATGAGATACACCAGTACTCCGGGCAGGCTTAACACTGCCACGAGCAGCGTTGCCAGAGTCTGCACCAACGGATCGCGCACCCGCGTGCGGATATCGCGGTACGTCCAAATGACGAGGGCGATCCACAACGCGGCGATGAACGCTCCGCCGAAGCCGGTGAGCACAAGCAGGAGGTTGCTAAGTAAGGTGGGGTCGAGGGTCATTAGTTTACTATTCGATATTTTATCCCATATTGGGTCACGCGAAGCATGACAAAGTGTCTTGCTGGGAAATAAGAGATTGCTTCGTGATGCCGGTGGTTTCGATACGTCCGGCGACGCTTCGACTTCCACTTCGCCTTCGCTCAGTGTCCGCTCAGCGCGGAAGGACTACTCAACCAGCGGTGTCACTCGCATTGACACTCCTGTTACGGCCAGTCGTGATGGAAATTCCATTCACCGTCGCCCTGGTCTGCATACGAGCGCGTTCCGATCACTTCGTAAAAGGTGACACCAGCCTTCATGTAGATGGCTGCTCCGCTCAACGTGGTGATCAGGAGAGGCTGGTCGATGTTCGTGCGATACCAGCGAGCTGGAATGCCGACCCCGTCGCGGAACACATATGCCTCGCCGGAACCCACCAGATCGATCTGGAAGACTTCATCCTCTTCATCGTAGGGGTTGGCAAAGTTGTGCGTCGCGAACAAGACGATCACATTCGAGGCGCTGACAGGGAGCGCAGTAACCCGGTCCATCAGAGGCTGGTAGGATTCCTCGCGGCCATTGCGGGTATCTCCGTTTTCCTGATAGCGGTAATACAAGGCGGTTTCCGGGTTGTATGCCCAGTAATTGTATGAATCCACGGAATAATATGTGTATATTTTTGTCCCGGCGAGATCAGACAGAGGCGGGACATCGCTGAAAAACCCGTTGCGAATGTACGGGCGGCTGTCATCCAGACCGCCGCGCTCGATGCATTCCGGCCACGCCAGCAAGTTGAAATACGAGTTGTTATATACCTCGATGGTTGTCTCGCGCTCGGGGAGCAATCGAAACGGCGGGCACGATCCATTGGAGGGAACGACAAGAAATTTTACGAAGTCGCTTCGCTGAAAATACGCCTCGACGCGCGCATCAGCATTTTGAAAGGCGATGAACGCCTGGTACATACGCTGGATGTGCTCGTCGAAAAACCGCCCCGAACGGACAGGTCCCACCCACTCGGAATTGTTTCCGTAAAAGATCGCGGTAAATCGCGTTAACCCGTCTTCGATGTAATACTCAAAGACTTGATCGGCAAGCGTCAGCCCCGATTGCGGGCGCATGTAGCGTGGATAATTCGCCACTTTGATCGCAATCGGACGGCGATCGAGCAGAGCCGGATCGGAAGGCGGCAGTCCCGTCAACGGGTTGACGATTCCGCCTGATGTAAAGACAGGGATCGAAACGCCTGACGGCAGCACCTCGGGCAGGATCACAACCTCGGTCGGTGCGGGAGGAGCAGGAGTCGTCGTCGGCAGGTAGAGAGGCGTCGGCGCCGCGGCAGAATAAGGTGAGTCTGGAGCGCCTGAGCTCTGCGGTTGAAATGGTGTGGGGGAGGCAATCGACTTGGCGGCTACGTTGTCCGCCCCTGCATTGCATCCCGACAGAAAGAGAAACAGGATCGCAAGCAGGTTGTGGAAATATCGCATGGGTATGATTGTACAACAAACGGATGGCACTGCAAACCTGATAAAATTACCGTTGCATGTTTATTCTCATCACGGTCGGCATCCTGTTTCTCACTGCTGCCGCGCTGACACTCCTGCAGATCTTCCTGCCTGAAAATCGCTACTCGTGGCTGGTAGGGACCGGCGGATCACTGCTTGCCTGGGTCAGTGTGGCAATGTGGCTCGCAAACATGCCCGTCCATTTCGAGTTTTCCATCTGGCAGCCCGCCTTTTTATTCTTACAATCTCCCGCGCTGATTGCAGACGGGAT
>DATKAU010000156.1:0-6240 GCA_035514655.1 Anaerolineales bacterium | reverse complement strand
GACACGCTCTCATCCTACCGGGAACACGATACTCTAATCAAACCAGGGCCTGACGAATACATCATCTGGAAATCCACATCACATTTACAGAACCAACGGATGACGGCTGGAATGTGTATCCAGTGGGACACATACTCGCTGTGCATACAACAGGCAAAATACAAAACGGAGGCTTGCTCATGATCGGTAAAAAACCTCACTGGCTGCTTGGACTGGTTTTCGGTGTATTCCTGAACGCGTGCACAGCGATGCCGCAAGAGGAAATAACCGTCCAGCCGGAGGATATCCGCTTCTCGGGTGAGCGCGCATTCGACATCGAAACCGAATTTGTGCGCCTCTTTCCCAACCGTCACAGTGGACAGCCAAACAACCGGCTGGCGGCGGAATGGCTGCATGCGCAGCTCACGAACGCGGGCTGGGATTGTCAATTCGACGAATGGGAAATCTTCAATTACAGCCGCACCGTTCCGCTTACTAACGTAGCGTGCAAATTACAGGGCGCATCGGCGCAGGAATTTCTCATTGTCGCGCATCACGATCAAGCGTCAACGACCATCGAAGGCGCAGATAACGACGCGTCAGGCGTTTCGATCCTCGTGCATCTCGCCGAGGTTTTTGCGTCAGAGCCGCAACAGCCCTATACCCTGGCTTTCGTATTCACTGATGCCGAGGACTATGGAATGATCGGCACTGCGCGTTACATCGACACGCACCCGAATCCCGATTTGATTATCGCGGGCGTCTCGCTCGATAACCTGGGGAGAACGTACTACAACGGCTTGAACATGGAACTGATCGGGCGGTATCGCAAGTTTGGACCGATCTGGCTGGGCGTGCTCGCCCGTGACTCTGCCGTTGCCGCAGGCATCGAATGGAAGGTATATCCGCCCATCCTCATCGATCAAATTACCGGGCAGGCTGCACCGATCTCCTTCATGGATCAAGGACCGATGGTTGCTGCGGGAATCCCGGCGCTGGGTTTTGCCGGGCGAGTCCCCGCCGAGGTAGGTGATGAGCATTATCGCCTGTGGCACAACCCGGACGATACGATGGAGAATCAATCCGCCGCGTCGCTCAATCAATCCGGCAGGATTACCGAGGCATTGATCCGCCAATTGCAGTCGATGGAAAGTTTCCCGCAGGACTCAGGACCGTACCTGTATCTGGAGGACAGCGAGCAGATCATCAGAGGCATTCCACTGTGGGTTGCCTTTATCGGGTTCACCGCGCTCTTTTTCCTTGCGAGCCTGCGCGCTGGCGGACGCTCGCCCTCAGAAAATATCAGTGAATGGGGCAAATCCGTTCCTCATTTTCTCGGGCTTTGGCTGCCTCTCGTTGCGACAGTGTTATTTCTATACCTGCTTGTCCAGATCGGGGTCGTGTTGTTCAATCTCCGCCAATGCATAATGACCCGGGTTGGGACGCACACTTTTCACGGCTTCGCGCCGCCACCCGTACCAGTCCCAGACCAGTTTGGGATCGCGCGCAAACGCCTGGGGCGAGGCAAGATCCTCCGGCTTGTACTGTTGCGACCATAACCCTGTCTGCGCGTCGCGGAAGGTGCGGAGTCCGCTTTCTTGAGAGACTCCGGCTCCCGTAAGCGCGACCAGCCTTGGGCTTGTCCTGACGACCGAAGGGAGCGTCGAAGGGGTGCGCGAAGAGGAGGATTGTTGAGTCCCGCGCAGGATGTCGATCAATTCGGGGGGAAACGTCACGGTGAAAATGTGCGGCACATGACCAGAGAAATGTTCCGGTTATAAATCTGGGTGCGGGCAAGTTCCACCCGGTTTTTGTCATAGGTTACGAGTTGATATTCGAGCCAGGCATCCCGGAACCAGTAATATTTTCTGAGCTTGACCGCAGTGACCTGGTAACTGTAGGAGCCGTTGTCGTTCTCGAGCATTTCTCCCGCACTCCATTCGCCCAGGAGCATGGTATCTGACTTTTCGCGCAGGCGCATGAAGAGCAGGACAGTATCAGTATGAACCAAATCCTGAACAAACGCGGTGATGGTAAGGCTGCGCGGCGAGCATGCACCCGTATTGTAGTAAAGGACGTAATTCGAATTCAGAACCGCTACAAAGCCCTGGCTTTGAGGAGTGTAGAATTCAATGTTGGATGTTGAGACAGGCGGCGGTGTGAGAGATGACAGTCTCGTCTGTGTGGGCAGTTGATCGGGGACGAGCGGCGTTTCGGTGGGAGTGTTTGTCACCGGTGTGGGCGTGGTTGTGGCAAACAGATCGCGGGTGGGGATCAGCGTGACGGTGGGCTGGGGCGTGCGCGTCTCGGTGGGGATCCCCGGGGTCGGCGAGGTAATCAGGCTGAGGATCGGGTCCAGCCCCGAGCAGCCGCCGAGGAATATCGCGAGCAGGAGTATGGGAGCGATTTTTTTCATGAACAGACCTGTGTCAGCGGCTGAAGACGGTGCAATGCGTGATGGAAACATCATCGCGTGAGACAATCGACCTGCCCAGCACGGTAAGCCCGACCGTGGAGGCTACAAACTGATATTGCAGCCAGGCATCTTCATAGGTTTGGTAATCGGGGATCTGGTCGAGGCGCAGCGTATAAAAATACGTGCCCAGATCGTTGTCGCTCATGATCGCGCCCGCGCTCCAACCAGTGTTGCGCGCCGAGTATTTATCCTGCAGTTGGATGAAGAGCAGAACATATCGCAGCCTGCGGACCTTTTTTACCGAAACTTCAAATTTGAGGGATCGGTCTCCCTGGCAGGTGGTCCCCCACACCAACTGGTTTGTGGAGAGAAGGGGTGGCAAAAATAATGCCGCGGATGGGGTGAAGAGGTGTACATCCTGAGGCGCCAGCGTAATGGTGGGACGCGTGGTCGGCGTACCCGTTGGGACAGGTGTGTCTGTTACCCGAGGCGTTCCGGTGGGCGGCGTGGTTGTCGGGGCTTGTGTGTTCAGCGCAAATAGATCAGGCGTGAATGTGGCAGGCATGCTGAACGGCGTGGCAGTGGGCTGAGTCGGCTGGGGGGGCACGGGGGAGGAAAGAAACGGGATCGAATCCAGCGGCAGCGCGGAGCATCCCGCAAGCATGGAGATGAGTGTGGCGATGAGGACAAGTCGTTTCATGATGGTTACGGTTCCCAGTGCGGCTGCCAGTCCGGTTCGGGGTCGGTAGTCACCTGGCGCAAGCCCGAACCGTCAGCCCGCATGATAAATATATCAGCCTGATCGTTATTCCGCAACGAGTTAAAAGCGATCCATGAGCCGTCGGGCGAGTAGGATGAAGCGGCGTTGTTGCCTCCGTCGGTGAGCTGTGCGGCGGTCTCGTCTTGCACATCGATGCGGAAGATATCCTTGTCACCAACCGGACCCGCGTAAATCAATAGATATCCGCCGTCCGGTGACCAGTCGAGGCTACCACCGATCCCCGGCAGCCCGCGTGTTAACTGCCGTACATTCGAACCGTCTGCATTCATGATGAAGATTTCGTAAGAGCCGGGCTGGTTCACGGTCATCGCAAAGGCGATCCGGCTCCCGTCCGGCGACCAGTCCGCGCCGACGATCGTGTTCGGTCCCGCGTACAACAGATCCGAGTTTTCGCCGGTGCTCTCCACAGTCCATAACGAGGTCGGTCCCTCGCCCGCCTGGTTGGCAAACAGGATGCGCGTGCCATCGGGCGAAAAACTCGGCGAGACCACGTTGCCGATAAAATTCGTCAGACGGATCAGGCGCGAGCCTTCGAACACAAACAGAAAGAGGTCGAACGCACCCCCGTTCTGGTTCGAGGCGTAGACGATCGATCCGCCTTTCGGTGAAAACACGGGATAGTAATTGTGCGCCTCCACCTTCGTGAGCTGCTGGTACCCGGTCCCGTCGGCGTTGACCATACACAACTGGTTGAATTCATCGCGCGTGCAGGTGAAGATCAGCCGGCCGATGTGCTCGCGCGTCGGCGGCGGTGGAAGTGTGCGCGTTGGCAGCGGCGTTGGCAGTTCCCCGTCCGGGACATTGATCGTCGATAAATTAATTTGATTCGCAGGGATGAGAACACACAAGCCAACAGCAAGGACGACGAAGATCAACCCGATGGGTAAACGAAACCGCGGGGTATCGTGCCTGCGGGAGAAGATGCGCCGTTTGGACATAAAGGAATTTTACATCGGAATAAATCAGCACAGATCGAAACTACAGGAGAAATGGGTGATTTATATACAAATTAGTTGAATGAACCTTGCTGGACTAGCCCAGGATCTGGCGACATTCTCGAATATAATTCGACCTAATGAAACTCTCCGTGATCATCCCCGTATTCAACGAAGCGGAACACATCCGCGAAATTGTCAAGCGGGTGCAAGCTGTAAAACTGGCAGGCGAAATCATTATTGTGGACGACGGCTCGAGCGACGGGACGCGCGACACCCTGAAAAAACTCAACAGCAAAAACAAGGTCCGTGTGATCCTGCACGAGGGCAATCACGGCAAGGGCGCGGCAGTCGTCACCGGGCTGAAGGCAGCAAAGGGGGACATTTTGCTGATCCAGGATGCCGATCTGGAATACGACCCGCGCGACTACCCCGCCCTGCTCCAGCCGATCCGCGAAGGCGTGGCGGACGTGGTCTACGGTTCGCGCTTCCTTGGTGGTCCGCACCGCGTGACCATGTTCTGGCACCTGGTCGCCAACCAGTTGCTCACCCTGATGACCAACGTGCTGTACAACACCATCCTCACCGACATGGAGACCGGCTACAAGGTCTTCCGCCGCAAGGTGATCGAGAACATGACCATTCGCGCCCGGCGCTTCAACTTCGAGCCGGAGTTCACCGCCAAGGTGCTCAAACAACATTACCGGATCTACGAGGTGCCCATCTCGTTCAATCCGCGCGATTATTCGCAGGGAAAAAAGATCAAGCTGAAGGATGCCTTCGAGGCGGTCTGGACGCTGCTGAAATACCGGTTTGTGGATTGATCAATACCAAAGCCAATCTTGCCGCAGAGTCCAGAGTTTCCTTTTATGGCTCCACCGTTTTGAACGGGTAGCCTCAAAACCTCAGCCGCGAATACTTCGACGCGGTGAGCGAAAGACGAACCGTCAGCACAAGTTTCACGAATTCGCACGAATTTTTTTAGACCTTTCGCGAAAATTCGCATGAATTCGCGGCAGGGAATTTCTTCTTATGATCCGATCCGGTCTAAAACGGTAGAAACCCACCTAACTTTTCTCTCAGTGCGCTCTATATCTCCGTGGTGAAGATTTTTACTCGCTCACCGTCACGTTATACACAAACACATAATCCCCGGCATTGTAATCCGCCAGACCGTCGTTGATGACCTCATCGAAGGCGGCGACGGCTTTCAATTCATACTCCCCCAGCTCCCAATTGGAAAACAGCACGCCAAAATCGAGGCACACGAGACCCCCCGTCTGCTCGAGGGTGAGCGGATGGACAACATTGTCCCCCAGTTCACTGCCGTCAATCGACATCGTCACTGTGATGTGTTCGAAATTCTGCTGAAGGGTTGCCTCATCCACCGTGCACCACCCGTAACTGAAATACACCGGTTGTTCGTTGGTCACCTCCGCGGTAAACGTCAGCGTGCCGGGTTTCGAATAATCCTCCTCGGTATACTGTTCATTCACAACAGATTGCAATGCCACCCAGTCCTGGCTGTTTAATACCTCGATGACCCTCTCAGGATCCGTTTCCATGTCCACCTCCAGCTGGGATGTGAGCGGGATCATCCCCGGCAGCTGGCATGCAAGCAGGGCGCCGACGACCGAAGACAAAGTCAATAGGCTGCGAAATTTCAGCGACATGGTCACCTCCGGCGAATTCAGCCCATTATAAGCCAAAGGTATAATCGACCCATGGATAATCAGTCGGAGATCGATTCTGAATTGGAAAAGGCAAAACAAGCCCGCGCCCGCGGCAACGAAGGGCAGGCGCGCGTCTGCGCGCGGCGTGCAGCGGGTATTGCAATCAGGGAATATCTCACGCGAAAACGGATACGCCCGCCAAGCGCATCCGCCATGGACCTGCTGGCTCTGATCAAGGATGACCCGCATCTCCCTCCCGACTTGAAATTGATCGCAGACCATCTGACGCTGCGCGTCACCGAGGAGTTCAAACTTCCAATTCAGGTGGACCTGATCGCTGAAGCGGAGTTATTTTGTGAGCAGTTGTTAAAAACAAACAAACCCTGAAGGTTATGAATACCTTCAGGGTCTGTTATTTTATACAGACTAGATCTGTCTTCTTCCCACCAGGTGGAA
>DATKAU010000155.1:0-6640 GCA_035514655.1 Anaerolineales bacterium | reverse complement strand
AGGGATGAGTTCAGAATTTTCGTGCACCCCGATTATACTGCCTCCCGCAGTTTTCCCCGTCAAATCAGAGTTGCATCTGCGTTAAAAGAGTAGCCGCGATCCATATGCCGCGGATCCGCTACGCTAACGAGGATACTTATTCATGATCCCAGTGATTTCCCCGCCAATGACGCGAGCTTACAGAGCATCACCGACCCTAAACGATTTTCTCTCCTTCATCAGCAATGGATGCCGGTTGGCTTGCAGTATTCGAATACAAGACAAGCTAATCAAACGAATATCGCCAGCACTGGAACTCGGCGCCGCCCGGGGTTTCGACCGTCGGTGGGAAATCCTCGTCTGTGACAGTGTACGCGGCTAGATCATTTTTGAGATCGGCGAAGACCCGATCGGCGGTCAGGCGCGAGAGGTGGAAGCCCTGCCAGGAAAGATCACGCTTGCTGTTTTCACGGTCGTACAGTTTGCACGCCAATGCCGCGCCAATTTGCTCGCGGATGGAAACAGACAGAGTCTTGTTACGGAATCCCTCCGCCATTTCAGGGACGGCATCGTCTGACAACTCCAGGAAGTAATGTGCGTCCAATTCGACGCGATCGCGTGAGGGAGGCGGATTCTGAATGGACGCGCCGTGCAACTCCCGTTGGATGTTCTGCCGGACGATGAACGCATCCACGTTTAACAGGCTCAACGAAGCGGCGAACCCGAGCGACGCCAGCACCATCGCCAGCCCAATCTCGCGTTCACGCCGCAGGAATTCAAGGACGACGACCGCGACAAGCAGAATAGCAAGCCAGATCATGAACACGTGCGTGTACGTCCGTAATCTCGAAAACCCATAGGCGGTCTCGTAGAGCACCAGGCGCTGAAACGCCGAGACCAGCATCACAAGCACCAATCCCACCAGCACAATACCCAGTATCGAAAAAACGCGCCGCTGTGTGTTACTTTCGCGTTTTGTGATTCCTCCCAATCCAAGCAGCATCAACAGGCTGAAGAACGCGACGGTCACCAGTTCTCCAAACCCGCGGCGGGCGTATTCCGAATAGGTGTACCCTTCGAGGTTGATGTTCACATTCCCGCCAAAGAAATATTGAAATTGCACAACGACGAACGCGGCGAACAGGATCACCACACTGCCAAGCACGATGACCGATTCGGTGAAACCCAGAAACTGCCTGATTGAATATTTATCGTCAGCGGCATCATTTGATTTCTGCGCGGCATGCAGGAATGCTCCCGCAATCGCGTATGCAAACACCAGGATGTACACCAGCCGGAAGATGTACTCGGGCAGGTTCTCAAGGTTGAACAGTTCGATGAATTCCTGAAAGCGATCGGCAAAAACAAGATCCGCCGAGGAGAGCAGGGAGGCGAAGATCGCAACGACTGGTAATGCGATGACGATCCCGCGCAGGATGGGCCAAAAAGACCGCTTCGGACCCGCCTCCGGCTGATCGCGCCGTACATCCGCCGCAAACCCCAATGGACGGGCGATCATGCTCCCGATGAGGGTCAGGTAGCCGAGCAGGTAATCGACAAGTCCATAACGGATCCAGTTCCCGCCGAGATAGGTGAGGGCAAAGACTCCCATGAGGAAGAGAGTAGAAACAAGCGAGAGGAACACGGTCATCGGCTCAAGGCGGAAAAACGTCACAGCCGCGAGAAACGCAATCGGGATCAAGAGCCAGCCCGCACGAGGCGAGAGGCGCAGCCCGTCTGCCTTTAGAAGGAAAATGCCTGAGCCGAGGCAGAGTGCAACGAAGAGGAAAATGTTGACGCCGGCGGGCTTCATCCAAAAAAGAAAATCGAATGACCAGCCGAGCGCGATGACGACGAACCAGAAACGGGTTGGGTTGGCTTTCATGAACTGCCTCCGGGAGAGTTTCAACGAGCATAACGCGGTAAGGCTTGCGAAGGCTCTCAGAATCTCTCACGATTCAGCAAAGCATTACAGATGCCTGAGAAATGCGGCAGCGCCTATTGACAGCCCGATTGAAGTATGACATACTCCCCACATCGCTCGGGGGCAAACAAACTGAACCGCCATCCTAATGAAAGGAGGAGGTGATGTCTAACATGGATAGTAGTAACAAACCCAGCGCTGTGGCATCCCTCCTCAAGTAATTCTAAGGAAGCCACAGCGCCCCACCAATGCCGCCCGAAAGGGCGGCATTGTGGTTTACCCCTCCTGCCCGGAATTTACCCTGAGCTAGTCGAAGGGGGCACCCTCCCCAAATACGACAATGGGCAGTTTGTTGGCAATCAATTTTCCCAGATCGTATTTGGGGAGGGCCGGGGTGGGGTCATCCATCCCCGAATGAGATCCCCATACCCCGGGCAGTAATTACCGCATCTCCCTGAATATCGACCCGTTTGACTGTCCCGATCGCCTCCTCCAGCGAAATATCCACCACAACGCCAGATCGCAATGCCACCATACGGTCGAATTTTCCCTGCGCCGCCACCCGCACAGCCGCCGCGCCATAGCGCGTGGCAAGCCAGCGGTCGAACGGTGTGGGCGAACCGCCGCGCTGCAAATGCCCAAGCACCGTGACGCGCGTTTCAAACCCCTGCTGCTCGATATACTCCCCCACCTTCTGGCCGATACCGCCAAGCCGCGGCACATAGATTTCATCGCCGCTGCGTGAAAAAACCTGCGCGCCCCCCGACGGCTTGGCTCCCTCAGATACGACAATGATGCTGAACAAGTAGCCGCGATCCACGCGCTGCCGGACCTTCTCTGTAACAACATCAAGATTGAATGGAATTTCGGGAATTAAGATGACATCCGCGCCGCCTGAAATACCCGCATGCAGCGTGATGAACCCTGAATCGCGCCCCATCAATTCGAGCACCATCACCCGATGGTGCGCCTCGGCGGTGGTATGGAGTTTGTCGATGGCTTCTGTGGCGGTGGTGACCGCGGTATCGAACCCGAAGGTTACCTCAGTGCCGCCGATATCGTTGTCGATGGTCTTGGGCACGCCGATGATCGGCGCGCCTTTAAGATAGAGTTCGTGTGCGATGCGCAGGGTCCCATCCCCGCCAACCACCAGCAGGGCATTCATCTCGAGCCGTTTGATCCCCTTGATGATTTCATCCGAGACGTCGATCATCACCTCTTTGCTGTCCCGGATCACCTTGCGCGCGTAGGGATTTCCCCGGTTCGCCGCGCCCAAGATCGTGCCGCCGCGCGGGAGCAATCCCCGGACACTGTCAATGGTAAGCGGAACGATCCCATTTTCCTCGATGAACCCATCGTACCCATTCCGGATGCCCAGCACTTCACAGTTGTATTCATAGATGGCGGTTTTCACCGCCGCGCGGATGACTGCATTTAACCCAGGGGCGTCGCCGCCGCCGGTGAGAATCCCGATTCGTTTCATGAAGTGCTCCTTAAAGGCAATCATACCGCACTCTCCCGCGACCCTGCTTGCATTCGTACGTATATGACCATATAATTAACGACATGGAAGAGGCTGTCGCACATCCCCGTTTTCAACAAACCCTCAAATGGATCATTCCACTGGCAGCGCTGCTCGCCTTTGCGGCGTGGTTCTACATTGCGCCGCCGGGTCTGCTCGGCAAAGCGGATGCGATCGGATATGCCATTTGCCACCGCATCGATGAACGGTCGTTTCAAATCGGCGACCGTCAACTGCCGTTGTGCGCGCGCTGCACCGGTGAATTCAATGCCGCGGCAATTTCATTGATTTTCCTCGCCTTCGTCAGCGGCAGGAAGAGCGGCATGCCCGGCTGGAAGCTCGGCGCGCCGCTGTTGTTGTTCCTCGCCGCCTTCGCCATCGACGGATCCAACTCGTATCTTTACCTGCTCAAGCAGTCGTCGGGAGACGCGCTTGCCAATATTCCCAACCTCTACATACCCAATAACACCTTGCGCCTGATCACCGGCAGCGGCATGGGAATCTCACTGGCAGCCATCCTCTTCCCCGCATTCAACCAGACCGTATGGCAAAAAACCGATTCCGATCGTGCGCTGGATTGGAAGAAACTTGGCGCATTGATCGGCATTATCGCGATTGTTGACCTATTAATCCTCACAGATAATCACATCATCCTCTACATCGTATCAATCCTCAGCGTGCTCGGCGTGCTGGGGCTGCTCGTCATTGTATTCAGCATGGCGTGGCTCTTGATTATGAGGCAGGAGAACGCATTCAATCATTTGCGCGAAATGTGGATGCCCTTCCTCGCCGGGACGACCCTCGCCTTTTTGATGATCACGGCCATCGACCTGCTCCGCCTCACCCTCACCGGCACCTGGGGAGGCTTCCCCCTGGGTTGATCCAACGCTCAAGCCGCCATCCCCGGCGGCGAGGGTGCCGTCTCAAGCACAATTCGACAGGAGAATAGAATGGAACTACTTACTGGAATCTTCACAGCGTTCGGGCTTTCAGCCAGCGCAGGGTTGAACGCCTACATCCCCCTGCTCATCGTCGGGCTGGTGGCTCGCTACACCAATTTGCTCAATCTCAACGCGCCGTGGGATACTCTCGCCAACCCTTACATCATTCTGATGCTCTGCGGATTGGTCATTATCGAGATGATCGCCGATAAAGTGCCTGCCGTCAACCACATCAACGATGTGGTCCAGACGCTCATCCGACCAACCGCAGGCGCTATTGCCTTCGCGGCGAGCGCGAACGTCGTCACCGACATCAGCCCGGTGCTCGCTCTGGCGGCGGGCTTGCTGGTGGCGGGGACTGTGCACGTTGCGAAGGCTGGGGCGCTCCGCCCGGTAGTGACGGCGACCACCGGCGGCGTAGGGAATATACCTGTCAGTATCGCAGAGGACATCGTCTCGTCTGTGCTGTCGATCGTGGCGATTATCCTGCCGATTTTGATGGGCACGCTGATCATCGTGGTCGGCGCGTTCATCATCTACTGGCTGTATAGGCGCTCCCAACGGTCAACTACCTGATATAATCGGGCAAGTTATCAACTTATTTAACAAGGAGAGTAGAAATCATGAACGATCAAATGCCTGTCGAACCCAAGAGGAGCAACAACACCGTTATTATTGCCGTGGTTGTCGTAGTGGTGCTGTGCTGCTGCTGCATCGGCGCAGGACTGCTTTGGCAGTACGGCGATGCCATCATGCAATCGCTGGGATAGTTCGACCATTCATCGTCAACAACAAACCTCCGGGTCAAGCCGGAGGTTTGTTGTTTAAGAAGTGCTGTTTCAACTCGGATAGTCCCTGGATGGCTGAACTCCGCAGTTCATCATCCAACCCAAGTGCTTCAAACTCATCCTCGTCGAGCACCGTCTGCTCCCCGTTCCTTGATACCCATAGATCAAGCGCGAGATCAACATACGAGACGAGGCCGTCTTCGATGACGGCGGGTTTGCCGATGTTGCAATACCAGCCTTTGAGATTTCCATCATCGCGGTCGTGGATCTCAAAGATGTTATACCAGCGGTCCGAATAATAATATTCGACGAATCGGTCCCCCTTCTTGAATACCACATCCATGAACGGCAGGTTGTCGCGGGTAAAAACGGCTTCGAGCACGATGGATTGTTCATCGCGGCTGATTTCATCCCCATCGTATTCATATACCAGATCACCCGCCAGATTCTTTTTCTGAACCTTGATTTTCATGCGAGACATTCTACCTTAACCTGCACAGAGATTTTTTTGCCAATCCGGGGGGCGTCCTTCAAATAAAAATCCAACCCGTTTTCCAAAGTGACTTTGTACCTATCCTGCTGGAATATCACATCCGCGACAACCCCGACCAAAACATTCGCCTCCGACTCAGCCGGCAGCGGACGCGCCAACAAGGAGATTTTTTCTCCCGTTGAGTGTTTATGTCCGCAATTCACTTTGAAGACGCCGTGCTCTGAACGAAATTTATTATTCGCAACAACTTCCGCCTCGATGACATTTCCCAGCCCAAGAAAGTTTGCCACGAAAGCAGATCCAGGCTTTGCTGATAGTTCCGAAGGCGTCCCTTCGCGGATGATTTTGCCGTCGTGAAGAATCAAGATCCGATCCGCGATGGCGAAAGCTTCCTCCTGATCGTGAGTCACATAAATGGCAGGAACATCGGTTCGGTGCAGGATCTTGCGTAATTCGCCTGACAACTCATCGCGGAGAGTCCTGTCCAACGCGCCCAGGGGTTCATCGAACATGAGCAGGCGCGGCTCGATTGCCAGCGCACGCGCGAGCGCCACACGCTGCTGTTCGCCGCCGGAGAGATCGGTGATCTTTCTATGTTCGAAATCTTCCAAGTCCACCAATTCCAATTTACTGGCTACACGCTCTTGAATTTCTTCATGCCCGAGACGGCGCATTCTCAACCCGAAGGCAACATTGTCTTCGACATTGAGGTGTGGAAAAAGCGAATAGTCCTGAAAAACCAGGCCAAAGTCGCGGAGATGAGGCGGCGTGGATGTGAGATCGAGTCCATCGAAAGAGATCACTCCCGCGTCAGGCAATTCGAGTCCGGCAATCATCCGCAAGATCGTGGATTTGCCGCTGCCAGACTCGCCGAGCAGGCAGACCGTCTCCCCCTCCGCGACGGTGAAGGAAACGCCGTTAAGAAGCGGTTTGCCTTCATAGGTTTTGAAGAGATCGCGAACTTCGAGCATTAAAATTCTCCAGCACCGGGCA
>DATKAU010000154.1:0-4824 GCA_035514655.1 Anaerolineales bacterium | reverse complement strand
CGGTTAGCCTCTCTAAGCTGCAATCGAATAACGGTCTCGGCGCAACAAAGCCGGGGCCGTTTTTATTTACGAATATCCGGCGGACGAAGACGGGAGTAACAATTACGTCATGACCATTGACCTTTGCTGCCTCCCTGCTGTAGAACTTGCACAGCGCTTGTGTAAAAAAGAAATTTCTGCACGAGAAGTTTTCTCTGCTCATCTTACGCAGATTGATCGCGTGAATCCGAAGGTCAATGCGATTGTCACGCTCGTTGCGGAACAGTCATTGGCAGAGGCGGATCGTCTCGATGCGGCGATCGTACGCGGCGAGATCGCCGGGGAAAAGATGCTGACGTATACATCGATTGGATGAAGTCCTGCTATTACATCTCCCCCGTGGGTCACCCCGCCATTTCGGGGCCGGGAGGGTTCACTGCTTCAGGCTTGCCGGTCGGGGTACAGATCGCAGGGCGCCATCAGGATGACTGGGGAGCGCTGCAACTTGCCCACGCCTTCGAGCAGGCAACGGGATTATGGAAGCATCACCCCGTGATTGCGCTTTGATGCAATGCTGCAAGATTCATACAGTTACTTGTATTTCCCCACAAGCTTGTGAATCGATGTCATAATCCGCACCGTGACCGGGGCTTTGACAATCTTCTCGAGTGAGCTCTTCAAAAAGAGCGAGTCGTCGCGGTTCAGGCGTAGCCAATAGATTTCCCTCCCGATCACGGCAAAATCGTTCATTTTGTTTTTCGCCGCGGTCAACGCAGACTTCCCGGCTGCATTCAAAGTTTCGTGGAGAAAGGCAACGTAGACCAAATCGTCATTTTTCTTCGGCTGGAACGGACAACGCCTCTCGATCTCAGCCGTTTCCTGAATCGTCCTCACGAACGTATCCACCCCGTAGCCCAGATCCGCTTCAAGATGAGATGCGATCTTCTTCTCGAGCTTCGCCCCATCTTTATCTTTCGTCTCGAAGATGACATTCCCGCTGGCGATGAATGTTTCCACATTAGCAAAACTCAGCGACTCAAACAGCCCGCGCAGATGATCCATTTTGACCGTGTGCCCGCCCACGTTGATGGCACGCAGGAACGCGACATAACGCGTCATGCCGTGATCACCTTCTGGAAGGCTCTCAGCAACTCGCCGCGTCCTTCGAATCCACTTTCGCCGAGCTCTGCGATCCCCAAATAGACTCGTTCGCGGCATCTGTGGAGCAATCCTGAAACAAGACGCGCCATCGCTTCTTTATTGGCCTGGACTTCGTCTGCATCGCCCCAAACGCGACCCGATTCCCACTCGCGTGAAAGCACATAGGGATGGGTCAATGGTTGAGCAAGACGTTCGTGCCATCCACTGGCAGCTACATCAAGCCAGAACTGAACGGTTGATGGTCGATTCATCATAACGAAGGTATGCGCAGGAGCGACGAGCACGGCATCCTTGTCCGCATTCTGCCAACCCTGGAGGTACGACGCGGCAATCACACCTTCACCCAGCATGGCAATATACTCCCTGCCAAAATCAAAATCGGGGCGATCCTCGTCCACGAAAGAAGATTCAATCGCCAGGCGGAATTTCTTCACTGACTCGACCAAACTCGCCGCCACGCGCACCGAGTCAAAGTTGCGATGATAGCCAAACCCCGCCTGCGACAGTATTTCACCGAACAATTTTCGCAGGAAGTGATCGAGGGGCAGCAGGCTTGAGGCGCGATACCCGTCAATCCAATTTCGAAGCGTCGAATAACGATTCCCCACCGAGAAGGTAATCCGCTCCTGCACATCGGGCACGATATTTTCAAACGGCGAGAGCGTCAAGTCTCGCTGACGATACACAATGTCCGCCAGCAATTGCGCGCGGACGAGATCCAGACCGTCGATGGATTGCATCAGCGCATACGCCACGTCGAACTTCGGCGGGTGGATGCTCCAGTGTGGGTGTGAAAGCGCGGCAAGGGTGATCAACGCGTGCGAAGCTGGCTCGTCGTGCAACGATCTTGATGGGCGATGCGAACGCCAGGGAATGCTTCGCGTTTCCAATCGATTCGTTATGGAAAACCGCAGCGCATCGGAGAGATACGGGGCAAGGATGACAATTTCGGAGGGTGATAAACCATTTGCAATAAGTTGTTCGACCTCGCTGACAATTCCATCGAGCAACTCGGGGTAGAAGTGTTTTGAGATGATGGAAAGTGATTCCGCATTCGACGTTGGACCTTCGACCTGTGACCTAGAACCTGGAAGGATGGCCCCCACCAACCCATCACTCAGTCCGGCAATGCCTTCTGACATAACAAAGCTATCTTGCAGTTGCACGTGTTCATCGCACAACTCACGCAGAGCCCAGCCGGTCTGCACGTCCGCGCCGAGGAAGTAACGGAAGCCGCCGCCCTCATCATAGATCAACAAGGCAGAATCAATATTCGGCAGCCATTCTCGGAGAATGTCATGCGCGCGCGGACCGTCCTCTTCCACGTTGTCGTAGATCAGGTGGCGGTAGGTCCGCACAAGGTAATCCCGGACGATATCATGCCTCCACAAGACATTCGAGAAGATCTCGAGTTGCAATGAGAAATCGAGCAGGTTGTGTTCGAGGCAGTATTGCCGGAAACGGTTGGCACAATCCTGCGCGTCGGCATAGACTCTCCGCTGAGCGGGATCGCCGAAGTAGGATGCATCCAGCCGCGTACCGATCTCTGTATGCGGGAAGCCGATCACGGCGGCTTTGTTGAGGTTGTCGATGATTTGTGAATACAGGCGGTTGCGATCGATGGTCACCGACTCAAAATACCCCACATCCAGCAGCGGGCGGACGATGTGCGCCATGTAATATTGCGAGGTTTCCAGCGTGAGGAACGCGGGAGGCTGATCGGGGCGGGCAAACCCAGCCGCTTCGCCGGCGAGGGACCAGAACAGATCGCACATCCGCCGCGCGAGACCGCCAATCGTGGCGGGAGTCGCTTCGCCGCCCGCGCGCCGTTCGGGGCTGTACAGCAAATCGAGATATGGCTCTTGTAATGTCCGCTGCGGGGTGAGCATCAAAATCGATTCGCCGGGAACCCCCTGCTCGAGGAGATATCGCATCCGCTCGACGCCTGCAGTCGTCTTGCCCGCACCTGCGGGACCTGAGACGAAGAGTTTCGAGTCGAGGGGAGATTCAACAATTTGACGCTGGGTCAAACCAAGGCCAGGCATGAAGCGAGGGTAAAGGATTGAGGTCGATTTGTCAACAGACTTGAATCCCTAACCCGGTCATGCTATAAGTAACCATTGGTGCTACGGTTCCGCCAGCCTCGTTCAATTTTAACGAAACATCCCAGCCAAGGAGCGATTCGGCATGACTCTATCAATCTTGCTGTTGCTGATAATTCTTGTAATTGCTCTGGTGTCCTTCTCCTTTGAGTGGATTTCGCCTGATGTAACGGCTTTGGGCGTGTTGCTGGCGTTGATCGTGTTGAGGCTGATTCCAATCGATGAGGCATTCTCCGGTTTTGGCAGCGACACGGTAATGATCATACTTGGCTTGCTGATCATGACGGCGGCATTTATGCGCACCGGCGTGGTAAGAGTGGTCAGCAATCGATTTCTACAATTCACAAGCAAGCGTCCCGGCAGCCTGCTCCCGGCAACCATGATCATGGTAACACTGCTGGCCTCATTCATCAGCAATACGGCTTCGGCGGCGTTCTTCTTACCTGTTATTTTAGGTTTGAGTCAACAGACGAAAATCAGCGCTTCACGCCTGTTGATGCCAATGGCATTTGCATCAATTTTATCCAGCTCTGTGACGCTGATCAGCACTTCGACAAACGTGGTGATCAGCGGCTTGATGACCCAATCAGGCTTATCGCCGATGGGAATGTTTGAACTGGCACCCGTGGGCATACCGGTCATGGTGGCAGGGGTGCTCTATATGCAATTCATCGGGCAACATCTAATACCCAACCGCCCCACCCCACCGACCCTGACCGATTCATTTGGATTGCGTCCCTACCTTGCCGAACTACGGATCGTGCCCGACTCACCGCTGATCGGGAACACGCTGGCGCAATCCGGATTTGGGCAAAACTTCGACCTGATCGTGCTGGCAATTATCCGAGATGGAAAACGGAAATTTGATCCGTCTGCCAATAACAAACTCCAGGAAGGAGATACGCTGCTGGTGGAGGGTCCATCAGAAGCAGTTTTGAAAATCAAGGATATGCCTGGGATCGATCTGCAGGCTGATATAAAGTTTTCAGATGCAGACCTGGAAGGAGAAGGGTTGGGATTGGCGGAGGTGGTGTTATTGTCACGTTCGCCGTTTATTGGGCGCACACCAAAGAATTTGCGGATGCGTGAGCGCTATCATATTCAGGTGCTGGCCATAAACCGCCGTACCGGGTTTGTCCGGTCCAAGATTGCCGATACCCGCCTGCAACTAGGGGACGTTCTGCTTGTGCAAGGGACACCAGAGCAAATTGCGGCGCTCCAAACAGATAACGCGTTCGATGTGTTGGGTGTGTTGGACGCACAACGTTTCAATCGCCAGAGAGCCCTGACAGTAATCGGAATCTTTACAGGAGTGCTGTTGCTTGGGACGTTTCAGATCGTCCCATTGCCAGCGGCCATGCTGTTGGGAGCTTTGCTTGTCTTCGTCACCCGCACTATTACACCTGACGATGCATACCGCCAGGTGGATTGGAAAGTACTGATCCTGATCGGCAGCATGCTGGGCCTGGGTGTGGCGATGCAATCCACCGGCGCGGCACAATTCCTGGCAGGGCAATTGACACAACTGGTCGGTTCATGGAATCCACTTTGGTTATTGACCGGTTTTTTTGTCCTGACCGTA
>DATKAU010000153.1:0-16576 GCA_035514655.1 Anaerolineales bacterium | reverse complement strand
TGGATAAGAGTAAGTCGGCGTTTATCTCTGTGGCTGCTCACGAGTTGAAGACGCCGCTCACCTTGATCGAAGGCTATGCTTCTATGATGGATGATCTGGAGAAAGACGGCAAAGGAGTCGATGTTGGAAGTCTGCTAGACGGCATGAGCAATGGCATCGACCGCCTCCGCACCATCGTGGACGATATGATCGACGTGTCGATGATCGACAATAACCTCCTGCAGTTGAACCTCCAGCCCATTCAGATCGGCCAGATCATCGAAGCCCTGCACAACGACGTCAAACCGATCATGCAGCTCCGAAAGTTGACCATGGAAATTGCGGAATTCGAGGGCAGCCGCCAGTGGATTTATGTGGATTCACTCCGTATCGCGCAGGCGCTGCGTAACGTGCTGAATAATGCCATCAAATACACACCTGACAGCGGGAAGATCGCCGTCTCCGGTCGGACTCTTCCCGGCTTTATCGAAGTGACGGTCTCAGATACCGGCATTGGGATTTCTCCCGAGAATCAAGCAGTGATCTTCGAGAAATTTGGTCAACTCGGGAGTGTGGGTTTGCACTCGAGCGGCAAAACCAAATTCAAAGGCGGTGGTCCCGGGCTGGGACTCCCCATCGCCCGCGGCATTTTGGAAGCGCACGGTGGATCGATCTGGGTTGAATCGGATGGTTATGATGAAAAGAATTGCCCGGGTTCCACATTCCATGTCATGATCCCCGCCCGCATGGAACCGACCGACCCGAAAATGGCGAAGTTATTTGATACACTTGGGAACCAATAGACAACTTATGTCAAAACGAACCTCCTACCCAACAATCCCCCCTCGGGAAAAAGCATTCCTCGTCGGTGTGGAAATTTACCAGCAGAAATCGCACCTGCCGCTTGAGGATTCACTCTCCGAACTGGCACTGCTTGCCGACACGTCTGGTCTTGTAATCGCAGGCGAACTGACTCAAAAACTCGATCGCCCGCACGTCAAAACGTATATCGGTCCCGGCAAGGTGGACGAGTTAAAACTGCTCGTCGAGGAGACGCTTTCGCAGGTGGTTATCTTCGACGATGAGCTCTCGCCGCGTCACCAGCGCGAACTCCAGGAGGAACTGGGAAGAAACGTCCGCGTGCTGGATCGCACCGCGTTGATCCTCGATATTTTTGCGCAACATGCTCATACGCGGGAGGGCATGCTGCAGGTGAAACTCGCTCAGTATGAATATTATCTGCCGCGCCTTACCGGTCAGTGGACGCACCTTGAACGGCAGGCAGGCGGCGGCGGCGGTCGGGCAGGGTCAACAGGCGGCGTGGGCTTGCGCGGTCCCGGTGAAACACAGCTCGAAGTGGACAAGCGGTCCATCCGCCGCGAGATCGCGCACCTGAAAAAGGAACTTGAAAAGGTCAGCGCTCACCGCCAACGATATCGCGCACAACGCAAGCGTTCGCGCATCCCGACTGTTGCATTAGTCGGCTATACCAATGCGGGAAAATCCACCCTGTTGAACAAACTGGCAAAATCAGATGTCTACGTGGCGGATCAACTCTTTGCGACACTCGATCCCACCACGCGAAAAGTTGAACTCCCCGGCGGGTACCAGGCGTTGATCACGGACACGGTCGGCTTCATCCAGAAATTACCTACAACATTGATCGAAGCCTTCCATGCCACGCTGGAGGAGATCCTCGAAGCCGATCTGTTGTTGCACGTGGTGGATATCTCGCATCCGAACGCGCTGAGCCAGTTCAATTCCGTGCAGGATACGCTGGATGAACTCGGCGCACATCACATCCCCGTGGTCACCGCGTTGAACAAGACCGATAGATTACGCGATCCGGTATCTGCCAGGGAGGCGGCAAGCCGTTATTCGAAGGCGGTGCCAATTTCCAGCTTGAAAGGCAGCGGAGTCAGCGATCTCCTGCGTGTCATCCAGGAGGAATTGTACGAAACGTACGAACCGATCCGCGTGCGACTGCCATACCAGCAGGGTGCGTTGATTTCGTTATTCCACGAAGCAGGTCAGGTTGAACTTGTCGAGCATGGGCGCGGCGGCGTTGTGATGCAGGGTCGCATCCCGGGGCGCTTGGTCGCACAGTTCAATTCATGGCAGGTTCCTGAAAACCATCACGTACCGGAAGAGGAAGAAGCATGAAGTGGCTTTCCAGACTGGTAGATAATGCGTCGAATTACTTTGCGCACCGCAAGGGGTTTCTGCCCATGATCGGAATCCTGTTTGTGGTTGTGAATTTCACCCTTCCGTTTTTGGGCTTCAGCCTGGACGGTTTTCTTGTGGCAAGCAATTTATTTTTACACATCGGCGTGATCATCGCCATCTTCGGCGTCATGCTTGCGTGGGCACTCTGAGGTGTCATTGTGGGGGAGTGTCAGCGATCGAAGCAATCCCGACGTAAATTCCTAGATCAGTTGGGAGTTGTTCGATATTTCTTCGTCGGAGTTCGTCCTCCTTGCAACGACAGACCCGCCTAGCCAATCGACTTTTTCAACATCGCCATCCTCCCCCAGCATTACAGGCAGCAGGGATTTCAACGAGCCGGGAGCGCCCGACGTAAAAAATTTGACTGAGCCGCGCGCTGACGCTTGACTCAGCAGCCCACCCGCCTCCAGAAGACGCCCGACCTGTCTCACCACGGCGGTAGCAGGATCGATCACCCGGACATTTTCCCCTACAATCCGCTCGATAAGCGGGATCACAAATGGATAATGCGTGCACCCCAGCACGACGGTGTCGATGTTTTTTTCGATCATGGGCAGGAGTGCATCCTCAAGGATTTCTCGCGTTCGATCCCCATCCAGGTTTCCCTGCTCGATTTCCTGCACGAGACCGTTGCACGTGTTCTGAAATAACTCCACCCCGTTCGCAAACCGTTCCACAACTGACGCATACAACGCGCCTTGAAATGTGGCGGGCGTTGCCAGCACACCCACCTTTCCTGTGCGGGTGTGTTCCACCGCGGGCTTGACCGCCGGTTCCATGCCAACGAACTGCACGTGCGAGAATGTTTCGCGTAAATATTTTAAGGCGGCTGCCGAGGCTGTGTTGCATGCCACCACGATGATCTTCACGGGTTGTTGAAGCAAAAAATTTGTGATTTCTTCAGAGAATGCCCTGATCTGTCCGAGAGGTCGCGAACCGTACGGGATGTGTCCCTGATCCCCGAAATATATGATCGACTCCCCGGGCATCTGATCGCGTATCGCCCGCAGAACAGAAATTCCCCCGACACCCGAATCAAAAATACCGATAGGTGAGTTTTCGTTAATTGTCATGGATGGGAAGTATAGCCCAACTCCATGATTCACGATGTTGTGCCATGCCTGATGAAAATCAATGCCTGTAATAGTCCGAGGGGAAGTCCGGGGGTTGGAGCCATTTGAGCAATCCGTGCGGGTGAGGGGGATGTGTGGGCGGCTTTTCGAACCATACCAGCAGAAGACTGATTCCAAGCCCCAGTGCGCCGAGCCATTGAAGGTTGGTCAGGTTTTCGTCCAGGAGGAGGTGGCTAAAGACAATGGCAACGAGCAGTTCACCCAGACCGAGGAGTGCGGTCTGCATTCCGCCTATATGCTTTACACCGAGAAAAAGAAAAAGCCTGGAAAAGAATGTCACCGCGGTGAGCGCAAGTACGGGGATCCAGGGAAGATCGCCAGAAGACCACCTCGCATCGAACATGAAATACGCCGGTACAACGGTCGCACTCATGGCAAGTAGAGTGTACACCGTCACCGTCGGGGAGGGGACATCATAAAGTACGCGCTGATTGATCGGAAGGTGCAGGGCGTATAACAACGCGGCTATTAACATGCACAAAATTCCCCACGCATCGAAGTGACCCGCGTCTCCACGCGTGAGCAGGTAGGCAGAAGCACCCGCAAGGAAGATGCGAAAGAATGTAAATCTGGAAGGGATTTGTCTATCCAGCAACAGCCAGAACGCGACGAAGAATGGATACAACGCGTAAAGCATTTGGGCGACACTGGCATTCAACCGGTTGAGGCCCTCATAGTAAAAGAGCGAGCCGATCCCATTGACGACGCCTGCCATGATGCAACCCAACAATCCTGCTGGGTAGATATATAGTGCAGATCGATTGAATATTGAAATGATTAGGACGAGCAGCAAAGCCGCGGCGCTTGTCCGCAGCGCAACCACAGCCAGCGGTGAGAAGCCGCCCGGTACCATTGCTGCCTTGCCAAAGACGGGTGCGAGACCAAGAAAAAAAGCCGAAAAAAGAGCGGCATTAACCCCTGTGCTGTGAGTCTTGTGAATCATTGTCTGCCGTTGCTGATCAAAGAGAACGGAGGGCACTGCCCGCCGCACATGCCTGTGGGAAGGATTCCCGCAAGCCGAGATTACTTGATGAGCGAGCGTACTTCTTCCAGAAATTCATCATTGAGAAAATCGCCTTTTTGCATCAACGATTGGATCTGTCCCTGCAGGCGGCTTTTTTCTCCAACCGTGAGCTCTTTTGCAGTTGCTACAATCACCGGAATGTTCGCTGTGTCGGGCTGGCTTCGCAGAGTCTCCAGCACGGCAAACCCATCCACATCCGGCATCATCAGATCGAGAATGACCAGATCGGGATGTTCGCGGTTCACAAGTTCAATGGCTTCTCGGCCGTCAACGGCTTCGAAGATCTCGAAATCGCCCTGCGATTGGAGAATGCGCCGGATGAGACGCCGCGCTTCGGGGCTGTCATCCACCACGACAACGCGGGGGAAACTTCCTGCTGTCACATTGTTCAGCGCAGCAAGCAGACCCTCCTGAGGTGTTTCCTCAGACGCCGATATCTCAGGCAGGTCTACATCGCGGGTCCAATTTTCTCCAAATAGGAATTGCTCGGCGGGCATGGTGTGTCCCGTGCAATTTACAACCACCGAGTCGGTTGGTTTGATAACCCCTGCCCGCGCGAGTTTGAAGAGACCGGCAAAGGCCGCGGCAGCCGCGGGCTCAGCCGAAATCCCCTCGAGTTTTGCCAGCACGTGCATGGCACGGTAGGCGTCTTCATCTGAAACGCTTTCGAACAACCCGTCAGTTTCAATTACACGCTCACGAAGCATGGTAAACGTGCGGCCCGGGTCTCCGGTGGCGAGCGTCTCGATCCGCGTATTCGGCGAAAGCACAGGTTCGGCTTTAGCCAGCCCGCGCTTCCAGGCGTCCACCATCGGCGCGCAGCCCTCTGCTTGAATGGGAACGAGTCGGGGAATGCGGTCGATAAGCCCCATCTGCTGCAATTCTCGAAAACCCTTAAATACACCCAAAGGACCCATACCGCCGCTGACTGCTTGAATGTACCAGTTCGGAGTCTTCCATGGTGCCGAGTTCGTTCCGGTCTGGTGCATCGAATACTGTTCGGCAATTTCAAAGGCGATGGACTTCATCGCCTCCACGGCAGTGACAGTCCGTGCACCCATATCCTGATACAACCCGCGGCGGCGCGCAAACTCCGCGGCGATCTGTTTTGCCTGATCGTACGAGCCGGTAACCTTGACCACCTGACTGCCGTACAATGCGATCTCACGCATCTTGACTTCGGGAACGAGGCTGGTGACAAACGCCCAAAGCTTGATCCCCGCCCGCGCGGCATACGCGGAAAGCGATATCGCCACATTTCCCGTGGATGCCGCGACCATTTCGGTGATCCCTCCCTCCTTGAGTGTTGCGATGGTTACCGCTGCCTGGCGATCCTTGAAGGAGGAGGTGGGACCCTGTCGCTCATCCTTGATGAACAAATTCGGCAAGCCGAGCATGTTCCCAAGGTTGGCCGCGCGGATGAGAGGTGTGCCGCCCTCGCCGAGGCGGAGCATCGGGTTCGGGTTGTGGATCGGCAGCAATTCACGGTAGCGCCACAGATCGAACGATCGGTCTTTGAGCGCGGACGGAAATGTTTTTGCCGCCTCCACCAGATCGTATTCCGCCTCACGCCACTGGCTGTTGCAGTTCGGGCAGTGCATCGAACTCGGCATGAAAGGCGCGGCGTGGCCGCAATCGAGACAGCGTATGACAAATGACATTCAGTTCTGACCTTTTGAGAATGAAATCGGCGGGTGATCGCGCCGGCTTATGATGGACCGACCCGGCTCAAGGCGTGTTCGATGGAGGCGATCAGATCACGTTCTTTCAAGGAGCCCTTTGTGATCAACCGCTTGCCGAGATCGCGCAGCTGTTGCTGCTGTTCGTTCGTCAACCCTCCGCCGCTCACCACAAGGACCGGGATTTCCTGCAAGGCAGGGTTCTCCCGCATTTTTTCAAGAATGGTAAAGCCGTCCATGTCGGGCATGAAGATATCGAGGATGATCGCGTCGGGTGGGCTGGAATGGATCGCCTCCCATCCTTTGCGGCCCCCCTCGGCTGTGACTGCCTTGTAGCTGCCATGTTCATGCAGGATTTTCTCAATCAACCGCAGATCGTTGGGATCGTCGTCAATCACGAGTACTTCGCGGATTCTGCCATCCTTGTTCAGGCGGCTGAGGGCATGTACCAGATCCTCCTCGAGGATTGGTTTGACCAGGTAATCGGTTGCCCCCAGGCTGAAGCCGCGGTCAGCTTGTTCGAGGATCGAACAAACGATGATGGGAAAATCCCGCGTCGCAGGGTCCGATTTGAGGTCCGCAAGAAGCGCCCACCCGTCCGCTTGCGGCATCATGATGTCGAGGGTAATTGCATACGGCTTGACTTCCAAAATTCGCTGTTTTGCTTTTGTCGGATCAGTTACAGGCAGGACAAAATATCCCTGCGGGTTCAGGTAACGCTCATACAGGCTGGTGACCTGTGGATCGTCGTCGATGGCAAGAACAACCTTTCTGCCCGGCGGGATCTCTGCGAGCGGCTGGTTATACAGCGGAAGTGTAAACCAGAATGTCGATCCCCTGCCGGGGTCGCTGTGTACACCGATGCGCCCGCCGTGCAGCTGCACGAGGTTAGCGCAGATGGAAAGTCCCAACCCTGATCCGCCGGTCTTGCGCGTGGCAGATCCGTCCACTTGCGAGAACGCCTTGAAAAGTTTTTCCTGATCCTCGAGTGAGATCCCGGGACCAGTGTCGATCACGTTGATCAATGCCTCCATTTTACCGGTTGGGCTTCTCTGCACCATCGTTTCGACAGTGATCGTGCCCTCCTCGGTGAACTTGGATGCATTGGACAACAAGTTGATGAAGATCTGGCGAACCCGCATGGTATCGCCGCGAACCGTGGGCATGTTGGTCGGGAGGCGCTGGGCGAGCTGGATCGGTTTCTCCTTGACAAGACCCTTGGCTGTGGAGAGTACGCTGGTCACCATCTCACCGAGGCCGACCTCTTCGAAATTAAGCTCCATCTTGCCGGCTTCAATGCGCGCCAGGTCAAGAATATCATTGATCAAGCCCAGCAGGTGCTGTCCTGAATTGTAGATCGCAGTCAGATCCTGTTGCTGCATATCGGTGATGGGACCGTCGATGCCCTTCAGAATTACGCGCGAGAAACCGATGATTGAGTTTAACGGTGTTCGCAGTTCGTGGCTCATGTTTGCCAGGAATTGGCTCTTAAGTTTATCCACCTCGCGCAGGTCTTTGATCAGTTGCTGCGAGAGTTCGTACGAACGTGCGTTGTCGATGGCAACAGCCACTTGATCGCCCAACGTTTGAAGAACAGACAGATCGTCCTGTGTAAATGCCTCCGGCTGATTCGAATGGATATCGATCACGCCGACGGTGCGCTGGCCCACCCGGAGAGGGATTGCGACCTCCGATCGCGTTTCGGGCAACAATGGGTTGGCTTCGAAGAAGGGCTCATTTGCCACGTCATCAACCAACCGGGATTTACCGCTTTCCGCAACCATGCCAACAATGGTCGACGAGCCCACCACAACTGTTTTTCGCGCCGCCTGCATCTTTACACCGGCTTCGCCGGTGGCGCCGCGCAGGATGGCATTGAACCCGGTCTCTTCGATGTTATACACACCGGCAAAGTAAAAGCCGAACCATTCGGCAAGCAGGCTCGCCGTTTGCGCGAAGATCGTGTTCAGGTCAAGTGTGGACGTGACGAGACGCCCGATCTCCGCAGAGGCGGCAAGGTAGTTGTTGCGCCGTTGGAGGGCTTCCTCCGATTTTTTACGTTCTGTGATGTCGCGTGCAACCCAGAATACCTCGTTGTCGTTCAGCTTTGAAAGGTTGGCGAGGAACCAGAAGACCTGATCATCGATCGGCAATTGATATTCGATTTGCACAACTTCATTCGTGTCGAGGGTTTGCCGGATCGCGTTGCGGAAAGGAATATGGGTTTCAGGCGGCAGGATTTCGTCCATCCTCTGCCCGAGCAGTTCCTCCGGCGGGCGGAAAAGACGGGAAGGATTTGTTGGCGCGATTCTGGTGTAACGGGTATCCCGATCAACCACGAGGACTACATCGGGCATGGCAGTAAACAACGCGCGTAATTCGCCTTCCGACTTTCTCGTTTCCTCGAGCAGCACGGAATTTTGGATGGATGTCTGAACCTGAGTCAGAATGGCTTCAATGAGGTTTCTCTGGTTGTCCGGGAGGCGATGTTGGGGATCGGCAAAATCGAGGCCCAGCGTGCCGATCAGATCCCTGCCGACGATGATGGGCCAGATGAACAGGCTCTGGGTCCCCCGCTCGTAAAGGACTTCCCGAATATGCGATGTGATCGGATTATTGAAGGTATCATTGATGAACAACGGCTCCCGATTCTTGATGACCAGTTCGGCTGTCGGGTTGCCCTCGATCGGGAGACGCAAGCCGATGCCACCATGCCCGTCAGTAAGAGGCGCATCTGCCATGACAACCAGATCGTTTTGTCCTTTATCAATCAAGGCGATGCCCACATGCAGAGCAGACGTAATATCCTCGATCTCATCCGCGATGGTCTGCAGGTTCTTTTTCAATTCCAGCGTTTCCGACAGGCTTGTGACCAGCCGGTTAAGCCGGGCTGTATCCTCAGCGCGCTGGCGGGTCTCCTCGAACAGCCGGGCATTTTGAATGGCGATTGCCGACTGGCTTGCAAATGAGGTTAACAGTCGCAGATCGTGTTCGTTATATCGATTTTGGGTGTGGTAATCCTGGATTGCGATGACTCCCAGTACCTTATCGCCGAGAATCATGGGAACGCCTAAAAACGATTTTGCAGGCTCGCCCACAGGTGTTTCGCCGTGAGCTTCCATCCACGCATCGCTCCCGTCGCCGATCAGCACGCTTTCACGGGTGCGGATCATGTGGGCGGTAATACCCTTGTCGAGAGGCAGCCGCGTGATCGATCTGTCTACGACCGATTCAGATACGTTGTGTGGGAATACAATCTCATTATTCTCGCGATCATAAAATGCGATAAAAAAATTTCTTGCATCGAAGAGCTGTTGAATACCCCCGTAGGTAATCTCTGTGATTTGATCGATGTTCAGGGTCGCGGCAAGCGCCTGACCCACCTCGTTGAGCACGGAGAGTTCTGCGGCGCGGGCCTGGGTTTCCTGAAACAAGCGCGCGTTCTCAAGTGCGAGAGACAGTTGATCTGCAACCTGGCGCACCAGCAATTCATCGTCGGGGCTCCATTTCCGCTGGTTGGTCTCATCCACCACCTGAAGGGTCGCCCAATTGTTCTTCCCAGCCTGGAAGGCAAGCGCCATGCCGTTCCGCGGTTTCGGCGCGGACGGGATGATCTCAAGCCGACGCGTATGAGGCGAGAGACCCTGATCCGGTTCAACCTTCGGAGGAGGCTGGATCGGTTTATCCTCAGCCGGCTTCACACCCGCGGCGCGTTGAGAATCGGAGGCGGTATCCTCCGGTTTCAGGTTCTCGAAGAGTTTGTTAAGCCGTTTGTCGACTGGCTTCTTCTTTGACATACTCTGTCAACTCCTGAGCCAGAACGCGGTATTGCTGCGAACCGCGGCTGGTGGGTCGGTATTGCGTGATGGGCATTCCGGCGATCGGGCTTTCACGAAGTTTTGTATCGATTTCGATTACGGTGGTAAACACGCCCTGCCCGAAGGTGGTTTGTAATTGATCGAAGATGTTCCGGTGCGTTCGATTCCGACGATCGAGCAGGGTTACCAGGATCCGGTAAGCCAGGTCGGGGTTGCTGTCCTGCCGGATGCGCCGGATCGATCCCATCATATTCCTCAGCGCATATGCAGAGAAATACTCCGCCTGTGTAGGTATGATCAGGAGATCGGCTGCGGCGAGGGCATTGAGGGTAATCGCGCCGAGGGCAGGCGGGCAATCCATCAGGACGTAGTCGTATGGGAGCGAGCCAGTCATGATGGAATTTCGCAAAGTGGAAAGATAGTTGCTGCGCATGGGCAGATACTGCTCGACGTTTTCGATCCGCGAATTCGATGGGACCAGGTCTAGATTAGCCACATCGGTTTTGCGTATGGCGGATTTGATCGAAACACTTTCGATTAGCACGTTTGCAGAGGTTAATTCCGCCTCGCCGGTCTCCAGCCCCAGTGCAAGACTCAAGTTTGCCTGCGGGTCCAGATCGATCAACAGGACGCGGTGGTTGAGCTCCGCCAGCGCCGAGCCGAGTGAAAGGGTCGATGTGGTCTTGGCGACCCCTCCTTTTTCATTGGAAACAGCAATTGTATAAGACATCTATCCTCGCATGATTATTCGTTGGTTTTTTCGGTATCCGGCAGGGTTTGTGGGATCACCTGCACACGGCTCGCGCCCAGGGCGTTTCGCAGTTCTTCCAAGGCTGTCTGGATCATCACCTGCGGATCATTGACACTGCGGATCTTACCGGTGATTTCAGACACCAATCGTTCGCGTTCCGCGCGGCGTGAGGTGTCCTCGAACAACCGTGCATTCTCGAGCGCCAGCGCCAACCGGTCTGTTACAGACTGGACCAGATTCAGTTCATCCCGGCTCCACACGCGATCCCTGGCCGCAGCCCTGATGTTGAGAACCCCGATTGTCTGTCCGCGTAATTTGATGGGGGCGATGATCGCCGGGTCGGTATTGGTGCCGTTGGTTTTTAAGATCAGCATTTGCCCGGTTTGCAGGGCATGATGAATATCATCCGATTCGACCGGAACTTCGATGGGTTTGCCGCCGCTCAGGGTCTGCCAGTAGCCAACGTTTTGGATACTGCCCTGCAGTGATTTCCATTCCTTTTGCAGATACTGGTTGTAAAGTGCCTGCACTTCTTCGAGAGCCTGTTGGGTTCGTGCGAAGAGTCGGGCGTTCTCGATAGTGATGGCAATTTGATCGGCAAGGATGCCGAGGATGTTTGCATAGTCATCGGTAAACTCGCCGGCACGGGTGCTTTGTACATCGAGCACGCCGATGGTTTCGCCTCGAATCTTCAATGGGAGCGCCATCTCGGAGCGTGTTGCAGGGAGGTCGGGGTTGTTGAAGAAAACGGCATCCGCACCAACGTCCAGCGCGATGCGGGGTTTGCCGGTCAGTGCGACGGTACCGACGATGCCGATCCCAAGTTCGAGGCGGTGTCCCCGGTTTAACATGCGCCGGCCTCCTTCGCTATTTGACGCCTGCAGAACGGCGAAGAGGCGGCTGTCATCCACGAGAAATATGCCGGAATGATAGAAATTGAATTTTTCACTCACCAGGCGCGTAATAAGAGGCAGGAGGGTATCCAGCCTCTGTTCACTGGTTATTATGCGGGAGATTTCGCTGATGGATTGAAGGTCCCGGGCGCGCTCCTCGCTTTGGAGGCGTGCTGTATCGAGATCGGCAGTCCTCTCCGTAACGCGCAGTTCAAGGCTGCGCAGCGTCTCTTGAAGCTGATCAGCCATTCGATTAAAGGAGGACGAGAGTGCTCCAAATTCATCCTGTGTCTGGATATCCGCGCGTATATCCAAATCTCCCTGTTCAATCTGCCCTGTCACACTTGTCAGCCTGACGAGCGGCGCGGCAGCCCGTTGTGATGCAAGTAAACCAAGCAACGCCGCTCCCAGGAGTACGCCCATTGATATGGCAGTCGTAGCGCGAGTCTGATCCTCTACGGGCAATAGCGCCTGGTCAATACTCTGGTGAACGACCACGCTCCACCCCAGGTTAGCCACAGCATCTCTTGCCGGATTGTCGAGAGGCAGAGACACGTTTTGTTTGCTGGCAAAGTTGGGTGTCTGGTCCAGGTCGATATCGCCAAACGGAATGGCGAGCTGGCTTAAACCGGCAATATCCTCTATTGTCAGATCGCCCTCGCCAAGCAACTCTCCAGAGCCGATGATTAAATCTGCATGTCCCACTTCGGTAACCCGCGCCTCGCCGAGAAGTTCCGTCAGGTAGGTCACATCGAGTGTGCTTTGAAGAATTCCAACAACTTCACCATCTTGATATAGAGGCAGCGCCATTACCACCGTATAAGCGTTGACGCTCTCATCAAGTTCCGGCTGGCTGATGTATATGGCGCCGGTGCCTTCATTGTAGGCAGCCTGCCACCAATCCTCGTCTGCCTGATAATAATCAGAGGTGCGGTTTGTAGCCGCGAGATTGGCGCCGTATCTGTCCGTGATGGATAACTCGACGTGCTGGGGGGAAAATTCACGAAATTCGAGCAGTTCACCGGCCATCTCATTTTGGATAACTCCGCGAATAAGAGGGCTGTCCGCTCCGGCGGAACTCCATTCGGCGTCCAGGATCAGCAGTTGATCAAATATCTCTGCTTCGGTCTTGTTGACGCTCAATCGGCTCGCTTCACTGGCAGCTTCCTCGAATTGAGAGCCGGCTGCCTGCAGCAGACTGATCTCTGATCCGAGATCTGTACCGATAGTTGATGCAAGGGTATCGGCCAGGTCACTGACATTTAAGCCAACCTGTTTGCTTAGTTCGCGCCTTCCGATGGTGTTCACGCCGATGGCAAGTGCGCCGATAGCCAGAAAAGCCACGGCGACGAAGGAGATGATCAGCTTTGCCCGGAATGTGTACGACTCGTATCTTCGAAACACATAATAGGCAAATATCAAAATGATGACGATCAGAAACGGAGTGATGTAGGAGCTTTCAAGTTTCTCGATGCCGAAATCCGGCAGGTATAAATCAGCCAGAATCACCATCGTTTCAACTATGACAGCCGCTATGCTGACACTCGCAGCGAGTTTGCCTGACAGTGTTGTGGAGGCTATGCTCACAACTATAATGGTCACGATGATGCCGGATTGCAAACCCAGGCCGTTTGCATAGAAAGGAATTCCAAGCGAGAACAGGAGCAATGTGCCGGTGAAGATCAGGATTCCACGTGTGTAATCATACCGGTATGCGATCCATGAA
Source organism: Anaerolineales bacterium (assembly GCA_035514655.1). Taxonomy (GTDB): domain Bacteria; phylum Chloroflexota; class Anaerolineae; order Anaerolineales; family Villigracilaceae; genus Defluviilinea. The sequence goes on along the minus strand of DATKAU010000153.1, from coordinate 3,347 downwards.
CACGCGAGGGCGATCAGTGACATCACCAGTGTAATAACGTTGCCAATGTAATTTGGTGAACGATCCGGCGGAGTGGTCACAAGTGTAGGGAGTGCAACGGAGAATAGCAGCAAGCCCGTCACAAGGGTAATGCGAATCGCTGTGAGGCGACGCGTTGCTTCGCCGGGGGAGAGTGAAGGGGGCTGGATGGAGGAATACTTCATCATGATGTGATTTGTATTATTAGTAGAGTCAACCTGCTACGCCTCGAGCGTTTCCGGCAGAATCTGGACCAAAACATCCGACCCGCCGAGCACACGGCTAAGTTCCTCGGCGGCAGTGCGGAGGATTGAATCAATTCGTGTGGATGAACCGATCTTGCCGGTTATATCTGCTGTGAGGCGTTCGATCTCGGCACGTTTCTGTGTGGCTTCGAGCAAAGTAGTTGCCTCCAAAGCCAGCGACAGACGGTCAGCCACTGCCTGTGCAATATCGATCTCGTCTGAATCCCATTCGTGTTCCTGGAGTTGAACGTGCAAGGCGCCGACCACGCTTCCTGCCAGACGGATTGGCACAGTCAGGCTTGCCCGTGTGCCGTTTTCGTATGCGGGCTCTCCATTGACCGATGCATCAGTGATTAGCGACGCCTGCAACGGTTTGTCCAGAGGCCTGACCACATTTCCTGCGGTGGAATAGCCCAGCATTTGACTTCGAGCATTTAGTGCACGCCAGGAATCCACAAGGTAGGAGTCTGAACTGCGCTTGGCTTCCTCGAGAAACTTTTGAGTTGACTCAAATGACTGCGCGTATTGGATCGCAATGGTTACCTGATCGGCAAGCGTTGCCAGGACATCCACGTCCTCCGTCTGAAAGGCATTTGGTTCAAGACTCTGCACATCTATTACTCCGAGGATTGTCCCTGAAAGACTCAGGGCGAGAGCCATCTCAGAGCGAGTTGCCGGGAGGTCCGGGTTGTCAAAGTAAGCAGCGTCAGTCCCGACGTCGAGCGCGATGCGGGGAGTCCCCGTCGCCGCGACAAAACCGACGATGCCGGTCTGGCCTATCCGAAGTTTGTGATTTCTCGCAAGCATCCGCCTGCCTCCATCGCTGTTCGCCGCCCGCAGGACGGCAAACTCGCGTTCATCATCGAGCAGGAAGATGCCGACGTGATAGAAACCAAATTTTTCGCTGATTACTTCCGTCAATAGCAGGAGCAAGTTACCAAGTTGCTGGTTTAAGGTAATCGCCCGGGTCACCTCTGCAATCGCTTCAAACTGCCTTACGCGCCGTTCATTTCGATCCTTCGCGCTTTGCAACTCCACCGTACGGCTTGCCACACGTTCCTCCAGGCTTTGATTCAACTCCTGCAAGGATTCGTTTGTTGCACGTAATTCGGCTTCGCTCCGGTTCGCGCGTTGAATGGCATCGCGCAGGCTGGTCGTGCTGAAGTAAATAAGGGTGGCGATTGTTACAAATATGAATGACAGGTCCCTGCCATAAATAATCGGATCCTGTTCGCGAGCCTGGAAGATACCACTCGCCTCCAACAATGAAAGGCCGACTATGACAAGGATGCTTATGAGAATGACGGCCGTCCCTGCTGTACGGCTGATCACGATGCTTGCCAGCAATCCGACTGCGATAAACGCCATAATGATGACGTCCTTCACACCGTCTGCAGTGTATGCCTGCAATCCGATCCCCGCCCAGCCAAGGATGACTATCACCCAACCCGCTGTGGTAACCCTACCCCTGTCCAACAGGTAAAGTGCCGCAAACAACACCCCGATTAAACCTGAAAGAATAATGATGGTGAAGTTTTCGCCGGGGGAGAGGATATAAGGAATGATCGCAATGGCAAGCAATACGATACCCACCCAGGCAAATCCGTTTACGAATTTCGCGCGGAAATTATCCTCATCGGTATCAAAAGCAGGTGGGCTGAAAAATTTTCGGATCATTCTGTTTCCATGTCCCTGCTGAACTGCACGGCAACCTCCGCACCGGGAAGTGTGCGGCTGAGTTCAAGCGCGGCGGTCTTGAGCAACTCTTCGATGTTGCTTTGCGCGCTGATCTTTGCCGAGATTTCGCCAATCACGCGTTCCTTGGCGGCGCGCTTCTGGCTTTCTTCGAGCAGACGCGCGTTTTCGAGCGCCAGTGCGGCGCGATCGAGAATCGCGGAAACGATATCCAGTTCATCCTGAGTCCACTCACGGTTGCCCGGCGCACGAACCTCGACACTCCCAATGAACTCGCCTCGCAAGGTGATAGGCAGGGACAAGGTTGAGCTTCTCTCCCTTGCCCAAGGTTGATCCTCTACTGATTCGCTTTTATCCGCCCCGTTGCCTTTCGATGCATAAAGTAGCGTTGCGCGCGCGCCGCTGTGACGGATGCCAGTCAACTTCTGTTTCTTCATGAATTCCTGCCAGCCCAGCCTCACAAACAGGCGGGAGAGGGATTCTGATTCAGCCAGCGCGCGCTTATTTTCCTCATACTGCTTTGCATTCTGAATCGCGATGCTGACCTGATCGGCGAGAGTTGTGAGTATGCTGATATCCTCCTGATCGAATGCACTTGGCTGTGTACTCTGTACATCCATCGCTCCGATCACCTCTTGCTCGGCAAGGAGGGGAAGGGCGATCTCAGAACGGGTTTCAGGCAGATACGGATTGTTGAAAAACACGCTATCCGCCCCTGTATCAAGTACCAGGCGCGGCTTTCCGCTTCCGGTCACATAACCGACGATACCTGTCTCGCCGATTCTCAGGCGATGATTATTCGCAAGCATCTTTGCGCCGCCCTCACTGTTAACAGCGCTCAGAACGGCATACTCCCTGCCGGGATCAATCAGGAAGATGCCGACGTGGTAAAAACCAAGCTGGCGGCTGATCGCGGTGGCAATCTGTGGCAGGAGCGCATCGAGATCGCGGGTAGAGCCGATGGTACGCGCCACTTTGGCAATCCCTTCAAACTGCAAAGCTCGTCGTTCAATATTACGGTTGGCGGTGAGTAATTCAGCAGTGCGTTCTTCGACACGCTGTTCAAGGCCCGCAAGAGTTTCACGCAATCGTGATGTCATCGTGTTGAATGCCAGAGCCAGGGTTCCCGTTTCGTCGCGCGAGGTGACACTCGCACGGGCGGTCAGATCCCCAGCTACGATTTGGTTGGCGGTTTCGGTCAGGCGAACGATCGGGCCCGCTATAACCCCGCCGATTCCAAGACTGATGGCGACAGCCGCAAGAAACATTCCGGCAATGAGAAGGGAGGCAAGCCTCGCCGCAGATTCGATCTGGGAGCTGGTTTCCTCCCTGGCCAAGGTAATTGCACTCTGCAGTTCTGAAACGGGTACCACCACCCCCACACTGTAG
>DATKAU010000152.1:0-11139 GCA_035514655.1 Anaerolineales bacterium | reverse complement strand
AACCGGACCGCGCCGTGAGGAATTGGCGCTGCGCCTGCGCGCCGCCATCCAGATGGGCGATCTCTCGGAGAACGCTGATTATCACAAAGCCAAGGAGGATCAGGCATTCCTCGAGGGACGCATCCAGGAGATTGAAGCGATTTTGCGGATCGCGGTCGTCGTTGAGAAGCAATATACCGACTTTGTGACAGTCGGCTCGCGCGTCACAGTGCAAGAGGAGGGCTTCGACCCCGAAACATTCGATCTCGTCGGTGCAAAGGAGGCAGATCCGCGCAATGGCAAGATCTCGAACGAATCCCCCTTCGGAAGTGCATTAATGGATCACAAAGTCGGCGATGTTGTGGAAGCCGTGACTCCCGCCGGGAAAACGCGGCTGAAAATTCTCAAGGTGGAGTGAAGGATTGAAATAAAAAACGGGACTGGCGTAAAACCAGTCCCGTTTGCTTTTAATTGAGCTCTTACATCGCGGAGCGAGGCCAGACGGCAAGTTCGAGCGTGACCCGCTGGAAATGACTATTCGCAGGCATCGAGCCCATCCCGTATTCCAAATCCACCACGGTGGCGAGCAGCTGCAGGCTGGCGGTTTCAAGCAATATTTGCTCGCCGGGCTTGATCAAGATCAGTTCGCCCTTGGGTTCGAGCCTCGCACGAATGGCAGGGTCGTTGTAGGCATGTTCCGACATCAAGACCTTGGTTTTGTTGGCGGCATCGAGATCGACTTCAAAGAGCCAGATATCGAGCGCGGCAACCTTTTTCGGCTGGCCGACCCCGATCTTTTCGCAAATGCCCACTCCATACTCGCCCAGATATTTTCCGGACGGCGAATCGATCTTGAACGACTCGTCGTATAGATCATCCCCCGCCACGTACGTTGTTATCGACTGTGTGATGGGCGGTGCGACGCCGAGCGCCTGGTAATCTGTCTTCTCCACACTGCGGCTGTGCTCGACAGCTTCCATCACTGGTGTGACAGTCCCGCTCCCCTTGCGGAACAACCTCCACGCATACAAACCGCCTACACCGAGCAGGATCGCCACGACCGCAATCGACGCATAAATTACTATCTGACCCAATCCTCCCGCCTGCTGCTCCGCGCCTGTTGTCTGAATTGGCACCCCTTTCACACTCTGGACCAGGGCGCCAAATTCGTCGATCCGCACGGGATCCAGATACCCGGGGTCGGCTTTCAGTGCAAAGAAGGTTCCATTGGCGTCTACGCCGAGGGTATCCCATCGCGCCATGGCGGTGTTTACATCGCCGGTGCGGTTGTAGGAATCGATCGTCATACGCAGGTAATCGCGCTGCAGGTCTGCCCTCAGCACCTCCGGCGTACCGTCAGTCCATTCGACAGGCCAGACCACCCAGCCAAACAGCAAGCCGATCAGCAAGCCTGCCGCCACACCCACACCAATCGCAACCGATGTCTTCTGCAGAAGATTTCTGATTATCGCAATTATGGCTTCCATGACGAATTCCTTTTATTCAGAGGTCTGGCTAATTATATACCATCCACCTGTCAATACAACCGTCGAAAGTACCACATGCTACAAATTGGATTCCAACAGATACAGCACGCGCTCCGATTCCCGGATCTCCACCGCTTCGTGGATTTTGAACGCGGCTTTGATTGCCGCTTCGAACCCTTCGCGGGTGTAATTCGGGAAAATATCCTCCCGCGATGCAAGCAGTTTCCTCGTCTGGCTGTCCGTCTTTGGCACAAATTCGATTATCAGCCATTTTCCCGTTGCGGCAAAGAACTCGGAAATTTGTGATAATGGGACGTTATTGGAGATGGCGAGGTGATGGATCAGCGCCAGTGCGAGGATCAGATCCGCAGGGCCGCGTCCGTGGAACGAATCGCGTTCGCGGTTTGCCCAGCCAATCGCGGGAGACGGGTTGGTAAGATCGAGCAGCAGCGGCAGGATGTTTTCGATCTTCTCCTGTTTCATCTGCCGGTAATTCAGCTCCACTGCTGCGGGGTCGATATCGAACGAGCACACGTATGCGCCCGATTCGCCCGCCACACGGCTGAAGACACCGGTGTTTGCACCCAAATCCCAGACCATGGCAGGTGAGATTCGCCTGGTCCACTCACGAACGAGTTGTTTTTTGTGTTCAAAAGCCTGATCGGAATAATTCGTGATGTCGTAGTAATTCCCCCATTCGGTGTTCTGCGGCGCCCAATCCAGTTTTCGGATCGTCGCATTGAGGCTGTCGATCAAGCCGGTCATCGCCTGCCTGCTCATCAAACCGCCGCGAGATTTAACTTCCTCGCCAGAATACCTATTTTGCGCGCCCGCATGGATATGAATGTGAGTGAGCAAGCCGAAATTTAAACGCGTCCTGCGCGGCAGCAACCGGCTCGCCAGGTCGAGAGGCACTCCGTCGATGTACACGCGCAACAACTGGTTCAATCGAATGTCCCGCAGCGCCATCAGTGCAAGCGGCGCAAGAAAATGCTGGCAAAACTGCCGGTACGCCACCCAGGGCTGTCCCTCCTTGTAGGTTTCAAACGATAGCGTGTCGATCAACGTTGCCTTGCCGCGCATAAACTGGATGTTATACGCGCTGGCATCCTTCAACGACATGCCCGCCTTCATGGCGCGCCGCTGAATCGAAAGAGTTGCCAGCGCGGCATCTTTATACTGGCTGAACGACCACTCGTATGGATAGGAGATGATCGGCACGCGTTCCGGCTGGATGACTTTAAAAGACGCATCCGACTCAGCCGAAACCTGATCCGCCTCCTCATGAGGGATCAACAGCCCGGCTTTGATCAATTTGTCGTATAACCCCGATTCCATAAGCCGCGCATATTCATCAGCATATGCGCGGTTGACTTGCCGGTACAAGATTCCGCCCCTCGAAAAAAGGAACCCGCTCGGGTCCCGGAAGGAGGCGTGGAGTTGTCCGCTATTCCTTTGATTCGTCATCGTCTTCGTCAGGTTTCGGCTTGACTCCAAACCATCCCTTGATCTTCGACCAGGAGGCGCGGAATGCGACTCCCAAACCGAGCAACGCAGCGATGGCAAGCTGGATCAGAAAACTGCCGGAACCCGGATCGAGATAAGCAAGGGGTCTAAAATGCATGATTACTCCTGTTCAAGTGATTCAGGCGCAAGCTCCTCGAGACGGTAAACCCTTTCACAGTTCGTGCATTGCGCCTCGCGTTTATTTGCGACAACAAGCAAGCCGCGGCAGTTCGGGCACGGATACTTCAACGGCCTCTTCCACGATGTGAAATCACAATTCGGATAATTCACACAGCCGTAAAACGTGCGACCCTTGCGGGTCTTGCGTTCGATTAATTCACCGCCGTCCTTCGGGCAGGTAACGCCGATCTTTTCGAGCCACGGTTCGGTATACCGGCACGAGGGAAAATTGGCACACGAAATAAATTTGCCGAAACGGCCATAGCGGATAACCAGTTCCCCTCCGTCCGTCGGGCAGATGCGCCCGATCTTCTCCGGCTCGCGCTTTGTGGTCGGGATCTCGGCTTGCGCCTTTTTCAAATCTTCAGAGAAGGGATGATAAAACGCGTGGATGACCTCCGGCCATTCCGCCTGGCCGTTGGCGATCATGTCGAGGTCCTCCTCCATGCGCGCGGTAAACTGGTAGTCGACAATATCCGCGAAGTACTCCACCATCAAATCATTAACTTGAATTCCAATATCGGTGGGTACAAGCCTTTTCTCTTCACGGACGACATAGCCGCGTTGTTGGATCGTCGAAATCGTCGGCGCGTATGTGGAGGGGCGCCCAATACCGTCCTCTTCCAATGCCTGCACCAGCGACGCCTCGGAATATCTTGGCGGAGGCTGGGTGAAATGCTGTTCTGGAATTAACCGGACCAATTCCTGTTTTTGTCCCTCGGCAACCCCGGCGGGGATTTTCACGTTCTCTTCATCCTCGTCCTCGGTTTTTACATCCTCGTTTTTGGCTTCCTCGTATACGACCAAAAAGCCCGCAAACTTCACAGCCGAACCGGATGCCCGCAGGAGATATTCATGTGTGCCTGTTTTGCCTGTCACTTCAACCTGCAGCGTATCATACACCGCCGCTTCCATTTGAGACGCGACAAATCTCTGCCAGATCAGGCGGTACAACTTGTACATGGGAGGTTCGAGGAATTCCTTGATCGATTCGGGTTCACGCATCACCGAAGTCGGGCGGATTGCCTCGTGAGCCTCCTGTGCGTTGGCGGAACGGGTCTTGTATAGAGGTGGATCGGGCGGAAGAAAATCTGCGCCATATTTATTCTGAACATATTGCCGGGCTTCACTTTGCGCCGTCGCGGAGACGTTGGTTGAGTCGGTACGCATGTAGGTGATCAAACCTGTCGTGCCCCCGTTGCCCACATCCTGACCTTCGTACAAACCCTGCGCCAGCGCCATCGTCCTACGGGCGGTAAAGCCGAGTTTGCGCGAAGCCTCCTGCTGAAGTGTTGACGTGATAAACGGCGCGGAAGGTTTCCGCCTCCGTTCGCCGCGCTTGACTTTGGTGATCGAATATGCGGCAGTTTCCATATCCACCAGGATCGGCTTGACAGCTTCTTCGTTCGGCAGTTCCGGATCCTGATCATCGATCTTTGCCAGCTTCGCCGTAAACGTGGACTTCAACCTTTCGGGCTTGAACTCGCCGTGAATGGACCAATATTCGACCGGCACGAATGCTTCGACCTCGCGTTCCCTCTCCACAATCAGCCGGAGAGCCACCGATTGCACGCGCCCTGCCGAAAGCCTGCCGCGCACCTTCTCCCACAAAATCGGGCTGATGCTGTACCCGACGAGTCGATCCAGAATGCGGCGCGCCTGCTGGGCATCCACAAGATCCATGTTGATGTGGCGCGGGTGATCAAAAGCCTCCTTGACAGCAGGCTCTGTAATCTCGTGAAAGACAACGCGCTTGGCACGAGCGGGGTCAATCTCTGCCGCTTCCAGCAAATGCCACGAAATAGATTCGCCTTCGCGGTCAGGATCGGTCGCGAGATATATCTCCTCCGCTTTCTGCGCGAGCTTCTTGAGTTCCTTGACTACTTCCTTTTTCTCATTCGGCACGCGATACTTCGGCGTGAAATTATTTTCAACATCCACGGAAAGCTGGGACTTCAACAGATCACGCACATGCCCCACCGAGGCGCGGACGGTATAGCCCTTGCCAAGAAAACGCCCGACGGTCTTCGCCTTCGCTGGAGATTCAACGATCACCAGTTTCCCGTCGCGCTTTTCCACCTTTTCAGGCTTCGGCGGAGGGATCAACCCTTCATGCGCATCCGTCCTGCCCATTCTGTATAACTTTGTCCCACAAACCGTGCAAAGACCGATCGTGACAGGGGACCCTTTCGCATTGAAACCTGCGACAGGATCCTTCATCTCACGTTTGGTCTTGCACTTCATGCAATACGCTTCCATATAATCCTTTTGCAACCTGTCAGGCGGGCAGGACTTTCGTCGGTGAAGCAATCTCCAACAAGCATAAAAGAGATCGCTCCTCAAAGCCCGACAATGACAGTTCTACAAATACTTCGCCTGGTTATTCTTCTTCAACTGTTCAACCACGTCGCGCACGCGCTGCGCCTGATCTGCCTTGCAAACCAGCAGCACATCGCCCGAATCTACCACAATCACATTGTCCAGGCCAATGGTCACCCTCAATCGCTGACCTTTCGCGCTGTAAACCAGCGTGTGATGCGAATCGATTTCGATATGTTCCGCATTGACCGCAACGTTTCCATCGGCATCGGGGACCAGCACTTCGTACAGCGAGTCCCACGAACCTACATCACTCCAGCCCAATCCGCCTGCCGGCAGCACCGCGACCCGTTCCGCCTTTTCCATCACACCATAGTCAATGGTCTGGCTTTTCAGGCTGTTCCAGCGTTCACGCACCACGTCATCCCGTTGTGCCGTATCCCATGCCAATGCAATTGCGTTGACTGCCGTAAACAGTTCCGGCATTTGTCTTTCAAACTCGGCAAGGATCACATCTGCTCGCCACACAAACATGCCACTGTTCCATGAATAATCGCCGCTCTGAAGAAACTGCTGGGCGGTGACCTCATCAGGCTTTTCCATGAATCGCCGCACGGCATAGACCGGATATTTATACCCGCCGTCCAGCACGTCACCCTGCTGGATGTAGCCGTATCCCGTGGATGGAAATGTGGGCGTGATACCGAGTGTCACGAGAAACTGTTTTTCCGCAACTTCAATCGCTGTGCGGATCAAGTAACTGAACAATTTCGTGTCGCGGATGTGATGATCAGCCGTTTGAATCGCCATCACCGCCTGCGAGTCACGCTTTTGTAAAACAGCCGCCGCCAATGCTACCACAGATGCCGTGCCGCGCGGCGAAGGCTCAATCAGATAATTCTCATCCGGTATTGATGGAACCTGCTCTTTCATCTCACGCGCCTGTTCGGCGACTGTGACAACCAAAATCCTGTCTGGCGGGAACAGATTCTCCAAACGGGCAACTGTGCTTTGAAATAATGTTTCCTTTCCGAGCAATGGCAGAAGTTGTTTGGGGCGTTCCTGCCTCGATAAAGGCCACAGGCGAGTCCCCCCGCCTCCAGCCATGATGACTGCGTATGTATGTTCAGACATTCATAATTTCCCGATGGGTAATTTTATTCATGAGCCAGGTATTCCGATTGTTCCTCTCGCACTGCAACGTAATTCATACCACCAACCTGCCGCACAATTCCTTTCAATTCCATGAGCGCCAGAGCCGCCGACACTTTCTCGATGGGCAGGTCTGATTGACTCCGGATTTCATCAACGTGCAACGGCTCACTCGTCAACACCGAGTATAGTTTCGCTTCGATTGCATCGGCAGGCATGATCTTACGTGCGGCTTTTTGTTCGCCGACCCTTGTGATATCCAGTGCCTGCATCAAATCGTTGACGCTCAACAGGGGCAATGCACCGTTTTGAATCAGCTTATTTGTGCCCTTGCTTTGCGGCGCAAGTATACTACCGGGCACGGCAAAAACCTCACGGCCCTGCTCAGCGGCGAACTCGGCAGTGATCAACGCGCCGCTTGTCTCGCCTGCTTCTACCACCACGACTGCCAACGATAACCCGGAGATGATCCGATTGCGCGGCGGGAAATTGGACGCATCAGGAGGAGTACCTGGCGCATAATCGCTGATGATCGCGCCGCGTTCCATCATCTGCTCCGCCAGTGCGCGATGTTCCGGTGGATAAATTTTATCCACACCCGAACCCAGCACAGCAATGGATCGCCCGCCGGCTTTCAAGGCGGTTTGATGAGCAACTGCATCCACCCCGCGCGCAAGCCCACTGATGACTGTCATGTTGTTCGCGGCAAGGAAAGCTGACAACTCTTCCGTAATTTGCCTGCCATACGGCGTGACACGCCGCGTACCCACGATCGCCACCGCAAACAAATCATCGGGCAGGTATTCGCCGCGAATGTACAAGACAGGCGGCGGCTGGTCAATTTCCTTCAAACGCTGCGGATACGACTCATCCTGCCATGTGAGGATTTTGATGCCCTGCTTTTTGATCTTTTCCCAGACTTGATCCAAAACAACGTTTTCACGCGCCTGAATCACGCGCTCGATCACTTTCAAGCCGAGCCCCGCCTGCGTCAATTCATGCGGCGCGGCATTCCACGCGGACCCCAGATCGCCGAAGTACGCGACCAGTCCCTGCATACGGACAGCGCCGATGCCTTTAATTAAATTGAAACCGACCCAATATTTCCTGTCGTCCATAAACGGAGTTTTACCACGAAGGGGGCAAAGTACACAAAGGATTCCACCTTACAAACAACCAGGCACAGGAACCGCTTACGTTCACCCGCCGATCAAACCGTCCAGCAGGTGAACGCGTATGAAACCGCGCCCAGGCTCGAGGTCCAGAATGACCGAAGGGATCGCGGGCAGGAGAATCTCTTTGCCGGCACCGTCCCGCACCACATAAACGTCGTTCGCGCCTGTTTCAATGATTTCCACCAGTTCGCCGAGGGGGTTATCGCGATCGTCAATGACCTTCAGCCCATACAATTCATGTTTGTAATATTGTCCCTTGGGCAGGGCAGGCGCATCCTTCTTTTTGATATACACCCACTGGTTGCGATACAACCCCGCTTCATCCGGGGTATTCACGCCTTTGAGTTTTACAAGCAGGCCTTTCGCATGCGGACGAACATTTTCAAAGGTTACCGGCTTGTAATTCTCGCCGATGAACACCTTCCTGCCATTTTTCATGCGTTCTGGAAAATCGGTATGCAAATCCATGATGATTTCACCGTGCAACCCGTGTGGACGCCGCAAAAAACCCACGCTCAAATAAAGAGGCTCGCCTGCCGGCGAGCCTGTGTTTTTCGTTTCTGCCATTATTCCGGCTCGACCACGTCGAGCGTGGCTTGTTTGCCTTCGCGCTCCGCCGCCACGCGCAGCAATGTGCGGATGGAGTTGGCAACCTTGCCGCCTTTTCCGATGACGCGGCCCATGTCATCCTTTGCGACGCTCAACTCGATGCGCACACGCGAGCCGCCACCCGATTCGGTCACCTGAACCTCTTCGGGGTGTTCTACCAGCGACTTGGCAATGTATTCGATGAGTTCTTTCATATCATGCCTTGTGTCATTGCGAGGAGGGCATTAGCCCGACGAAGCAATCTCCTCGCAACAACGGTGCACATTTACTTGCTTGTTTTGGTGGTTGCGCCGCGCGTGGATTCGGCGACTTCCGCTTCCTTCATGAGAGTCTCGACAGCCTCACCCTTCTTGAAGCGTTCCCACCGGTCCAGCGTGCCGGTGGTTTTGAATACCTGCGCCACCGATTCGGTCGGCAGAGCGCCGTTTTGCATCCAGTGATACACGCGATCTTCTTTAAGATGCACGGTGGCTGGCTGGGTGCGGGGATTGTAGTAACCCAGAATTTCGAGGAATTTGCCGTCACGAGGGGACTCTTTGTCCGCGGCGACGACGCGATAGGTGGGCTGACCCTTCAACCCAACACGACGTAAACGAATACGAACCATCTTGCTTGATCTCCTTGATATGTTTTACGCTCAGGCAGGCAAAGAGTGGTTGCGTGAAAGGAACTTCGCACCAAACGCACGCGGGCTGAAACGCAGGCGCAATTTTACCAGAGATTACCGTGGTAATAAAAACGAGATCTTCGTCCCCTGCCTCGCCTGGCTCTCCGCCCAAATCCTACCGCCATGCGCTTCCACAAGGTATTTTGCGATGGACAGCCCCAGCCCCATCCCGCCTGAGTCGCTGGATTTGTAAAACCGGTCGAAGATACGGCTCAGATCAGCGGATTCGATCCCCGCGCCGCTGTCACGCAAAAAGACTGTCACGCCTCTCTCCTCACCGATAGTTGATTCTGCAACGCCAACGATTATCTCACCCTGATCTGGCGTATATCGCAATGCATTTGTTAACAGATTCCGGAGGACCTCGATGATGCGCGTCGTATCCACATCGACAGGCTCGACTTCACCGATTTCCGATGTAATACGAATCCCCTTCTCCTCTGCCTGTGACTCAAACGCAATAACAATCTCACGGATTAATAAGCTCAGGTCGGTTGGTTCACGCTTCAATTGCAGCGAACCACTCTCCGCAAGGGCGAGAGTCCGCAGGTCATCCACCAGCCGCAAAAGAATTTGGGTCTCGTCATACAACGACTTCAACCGTTCCACGTCTGCCGAATAGACTCCGTCTATCATGCCCTCGAGGTTGCCCTGCATGATCGTAATCGGCGAACGAAGTTCATGAGAAATATCTGCCAGCATATTGCGGCGCTGTTTATCGTTTACCTCGAGCTTTTCCGTCATCGAGTTGAATGCCTCTGTCAATGACCTGACCTCAGATGTTCCCCTCTCCCTTACGCGGACGGAATAATCCCCCTCCGCGACGCTGTTCGATGCGTCTAGCAATTCATCCAGCGGCATGGACAATCTTCTCAGGCTGCGGACCCCCCAAAAGATCGCAAAAATCAGAATCAACGAACCTGCAAACCCAATCGGGAGGAAAAAGTCGGGGCGGTCAACGGGCGGCGGACCGAACTGAATCCCCAAAAACGAACTGAGTAAAAACGCCCCAAATGTAAATATGCCGATAAATGCGAAAAATGCGAAAATAACAAAGAAACAACCCATCCGGCGAAAGAAACGATTCGGGCGGACGCGTTTCCAGGCTTCACGCGTGGGAGGCCATTCTTCATTTTCAGGCCACCACGGCGGGCGTCGACGTGGAGAAAAGGGATGGTGGTGTTTCATAACCAATTTTCGTCCTGAGCGGAGCGAGGAGTGTAATAACGAGCGCAGACGAAGGACGGGTAATCTGAAAATCTGCGCTTCGACTTCGCTACGCTCTGCTCGGCGCGATAGGGTTTATTTATCCGCAAATTTATACCCGACGCCATATACCGTAATTACATACTTCGGCTCACCAGCCTTCACCTCAATCTTGCGGCGGATGTTTTTAACGTGGGCATCGATGGCACGCTCGTAGGATTCAAAGGCAACACCGTGGATGGAATCAAGCAGTTGTGTGCGGGTGAATACGCGCCCAGGTTGGCGGGCAAGCGTGGCAAGCAGTTCGAATTCGGTGGGAGTCAATTCTTCGATCTCGCGCTTCTCTGCAGTCACGCGCAAACGCGGCACATCGAGGGTCAGATCTGCCACGCGAATCATCTCTGAATTCAGGTTTGTTGCATTTTCAATCCGCCGGAAGGCAACGCGCACACGCGCCACCAACTCCTTGGGGCTGAAGGGCTTGGTCATGTAGTCGTCTGCACCGAGTTCGAGTCCGATCAGTTTGTCCGATTCTTCGGCGCGGGCGGTGAGCATGATGATCGGCACGTTGGAGATTTTGCGAAATTCCCGGGTAAAGTCCAGCCCATCGAGCTGGGGCAAGCCGAGGTCGAGGATGACCGCCGATGGCTTTTCTGTTTTCGCGAGGGAGAGCGCTTTCTTCCCGTCGTGTGCGATTAAAACACCAAATCCTGCGCGTTCAAGATAATCGCGCACGAGCTGGGTGATCTTGGGTTCATCGTCTACAACGAGGATGGTTTTCATGGTATCTGAAGGTCTTTGCGAGGAGCGTTTGGTGCGACGAAGCAATCTCCTTATGAATAGGAGATTGCTTCGCGTT
>DATKAU010000151.1:0-2626 GCA_035514655.1 Anaerolineales bacterium | reverse complement strand
ACGAAAAGGCGGGGAACTCGTCGATGACCTCTCGGAAGGATCCATTCAGTTCATAGTCCTGCACCACGCGTGAGGCGCGCCACCACCACCAGAAACGGTCGGGCATCCATGAAACAGATTGTGCGGGCGCGTCGCGCAGTTCAGGGATGTCGAGCCACGTCCAGAAGTTGGCGCCGTCCGCCCAGAACAGTCCGCGGCGGTGAAGCACTTCAAGGAAGCCTTCCACGTTGGAGATGAGCAGGAGGAAGATGGGAGCGAGAAGGGGGGCAAATGTTGATGATGGACGATGGACGGGGGACGATGGATCGTCGGAGGCTGGAGACCGAAGATTTGACAGCAGGTTGTACAAGATCCCGTATGCGCCGACGGAAGACAATGCAAATATCAGCGCAATCATCAAGTTGAATGCCGCGGTGGCGGGTGTGCCGGTGAAGATCGCCAGCATGGAGGTCATCACGTAGCCGAAGTAATAATAGGAGATCGAATACCCCGAAAGCCACAGATCGCGCGGAGGAAACTCCGGCGAGTTCATGATGCCGTGGATCATCATCAATTCCATCGGCTTTTCCGTCCCGAGAATTTCCGGATTACCCGCGCGGACAAACGCCATGAAGGCGAACGCGATAAAGAAGAGGATTTCGGCGGTGAGAACGAGTGATCGGTTTGATTTGAGGAAGGAGAGGATTGTAGTATTGGTGATCGGTAATTGGTAATTGGTAAATGCCCACGCGCTCATGCCAACAAGCACAACAAGTGCAAGCAGCAATCCGCCGATGTCATTCTGCGCAATGCCCAACGAGGCAAACAGCCAGAAGACATATCCCCAAATCAGCAAACCGAAAGCGCGTGAGAGAGCGTAGCCCCGATCCGCGAACGCTGGGAAGAGATGATAGGCGAGAGGGAATGCCAGCCAGCCGATGAAGGTGGCGAGCATGTACCAGACAAGAAAGGAGAGCATCCAGAAGGAATTGCAGAACGGAGGATTAGAGGTTATCCGGCAAAACGAACATGTCTTCGGCGTCGCGTTCCATATCCAGTGACTTGATCACAGCCTCGTGGTTGATTGGGCCATACACATGCGGGAATTTGGCGTTCGTCGGCAAGCCGGGAGGCGGACCATCCTTGGGTTTTTCCCATTTCACAGTGGCGGTCAGGCGCGTTTCATCGATGACGAGGACAGTCAGTTTGCGGCGGGCCGGAAAGAATTCCATTGCCACCGGCACAAGCTGCTCTGCAGTCGAACAGTGAATGAAGCCCTTATTTTCAAGGCTTTTGTCGCGATACGGTCCTGTCGCCAGCGCATGCCTCCAGTTTTTTCGAAAGGTGAGGTGATAGATCATGGTTGCTCCTTGTTGTTTTCGCTCTAGCGGCGGCTGAAGCATGATAATTACGGCATCACTTCGTAGATGACCGTCCTGCCGTCGCGATAGATTTCGCGCCAGAATTCGCCCTCGAATTGATCAAATTTGGCGATGCCCTCGGGTGTGTATGCGGCGCGTTCGAGTTGACCGACGATAATATACTTCACATCGTGCGTTTTGAGAAATGTCTGCATATAGTCGGGATCGACGCTGTTGTAGAAATTGCCCACCGAGGCGACTCGCCCTTCCACCCAGGTGGAGGTGAACACGCGCTGCTGCCGCTGATGCCAGTTCCAGCCGACCACGCCGGGCAGACCCGTGTACACGGTGAAGCGCGTGCACCAGTGATATTCCACGCAGTTGGCTTCGACGATCACCGGCGATCCCTGCACGGTATCCTGCATCCAGCGGATGGCGCGGTAATCTTCGCTCAGATCAAGCCGCTGACCGAAGTCGTCATAGTGGGCATATTCCATGAAAGTGATCGAATCAAGCGTGCGCGGGGCTTCGATGATCCAGCGGTCGCGGATCTTGCCTGAGGTGCCGGTAATCGTGAACATTGCCGCGCCCACCACAAGCAGGATCATCGCACTTTGCCAGAGCAGGCGCCAGCCCGGGAGCCATTGGAAGAACGCCGGAAGTGTCCATGTGAATGCCGCTGCGCTGCCGATCGCGAGCAGGAACCAGGCTTGCAGGTAAAACTTGAAGATCGTGTTCTGCCGCCCGATATCGCCGCGCACGACAACCAGTTCCACGACCAGCGTAATCAACATTGCCGTGCCGATCAGGAACAACACGAACCGTTTTGAATCGGGCATGTTGGGTCTGAACAACAGGATGCCCGCCCATGCCGCGATCGGAAGTGCGATCCAGCCGATGCTCGTGCCGATGTATTGAAACACGAGCAGTACCAGTACAAACAGGATCAGTGCGCCTTCGATCAAAATCTGATAGGGCTTCAACCTGTGCAGCGCGGAAAGCGGCGTCACAGCCATCCACTCGCGCGTTTCCCATGCCATCCACGCGGCGATGATCAACAGGAACACACCCCACATGGTGAAATAGGACATGATCGGCGTGAACGGTCCCTTCCACGGGTCGAGGGCGCTGTATGCCTGCGCATACCACGCGCGATACGGCTGGTACATGACGAAGGATAAAACAGTCAATGCGATCACCGCGCCGATTACGAGCGCGATCCGTTTCACGCCGGTTTCAGTATATATATACCGCCAGATCGCATACCCGATCGCCGCGAGACCGAT
>DATKAU010000150.1:0-16434 GCA_035514655.1 Anaerolineales bacterium | reverse complement strand
GCTGGTAGGGACCGGCGGATCACTGCTTGCCTGGGTCAGTGTGGCAATGTGGCTCGCAAACATGCCCGTCCATTTCGAGTTTTCCATCTGGCAGCCCGCCTTTTTATTCTTACAATCTCCCGCGCTGATTGCAGACGGGATCAGCTGGGCATACTCGTTCAGCATTGCCGCGTTGTGTCTCGCGATCATCGTCACATCGGTTGTGCGCGTGAATTTCCCGAGCCCGTTCAACTGGTCCGGCATTCTGATCCTTACTTCGCTGGGAATCCTGGCGGTGGTGGCAGGCAACCCGCTCACCCTTGTGTTGATCTGGGCGGGGATCGATCTCGTGGAACTGACGAACCAACTGCGCTCTGTGGAGCATCCGAAATTACGCGAGCGTGTGGTGATCGCATTCGCTTCTCGCGTGGGCGGTACGATCCTCCTATTGTGGGCAGACATGGTCGGCGCGGCGAATGGTCAGATACTCGATTTCCATACAGGGTCGCCGCAGGCGGGGTTATACCTGCTCCTCGCGGCATCCTTACGTTTGGGCGTGCTGCCGCTTCATCTCCCCTACCCGGGCGAATCGGCGATCCGCCGCGGTTTCGGCACATGGCTGCGCATGATCTCCACAGCATCGAGTTTGATCCTTCTGGCGCGCATACCCGCCGGCAGCATTGCCCCTTCCATCACACCTTACCTAAGCCTGCTGGTCGCGTTCGCGGCAATCTACGGCAGCTGGATGTGGCTGCGCTCCTCCGATGAATTATCGGGACGGCCTTATTTACTGATCGGGATCAGCGCGCTGTCGGTTGCCGCGGCGCTTCGCGCCAACCCCGTCGGCGCGGCGGCTTGGGGCTGCGCGCTCGTCCTTTCGGGTGGCGCGTTATTTTTATCGTCCGAGCCCAACAGGTGGATGATCCGTTCGTTGTGGATCGCCGCGTTTGGTTTTTCATCCCTGCCGCTTTCGTTAACCGCGACCGGCTGGAACACCAACAACGGAAGTTTCATACTCACAGGCTTGCCATTCGTCGTTGCGCATGCTCTTCTGCTTGCCGGATTCATCCGTCACATTCAGAAACCGGGCGCCTCGCGCGTCGGCTACGAGGATCAACCGATCTGGGCGCGGAACATTTACCCGTTCGGGATCGGTGTGCTGTTGATCACAACCATTGGACTTGGCATCGTCGGCTGGGAGGGATCGCTTCAAATCGGAGGCTGGATCGCCGCCCTCTTCGCCTCTCTCCTCACCTTTAGCCTGGTCTGGGCGACCCCGCGTTTCCGCATCCTGAACCCGGTCCGCGCGCACTGGCTCATACCGAGCGATTCCTGGCTCGATCGGGCGTACCAACTCTTGTGGAACTCGTACCGCCAGCTCGGGCGCTTGAGCAATGTTCTAACGAATATTCTCGAGGGTGAAAGCGGCATCATGTGGACTCTGCTATTTCTCGCGCTGTTCGCCTCCTACGTAGCGCAACAAGGTCCATAACCGATGCAAACCCTCGCATGGATCGCGGCAGCCACAATCTTCCTGACCTCCGTCGGGCTTCTCATCTCACGCAATTGGCGCATCAGCATCATCCTGCTTTCGGTGCAATACCTCGCCATGTTCCTCCTGCTCCTGCTGCGCCTGCCCGTCGGGCTGGCTACGGTGAAGGTGGTGGCAGGCTGGATGTCCTCCGCCATTCTTGGTATGACCCGTTCCGGGCTGACCGGCAAGAGTGTGGACGAGGAAGGCATCTGGCCCCGAGGCCGCCTCTTCCGTTTGTTCATGGCAGGCGCGGTTGGGATTTTGGTGGCAGGCGCCACACCTTCGGTGGAAAGCCTCATGGCGAATGCGGGGTATGCTGTCACAAGCGGGGGATTGATGTTGATCGCCATGGGATTGCTCCATCTCGGAATCTCATCGCAGGTGTTGCGCGTCACGCTCGGCTTGATGACTGTGCTCACAGGCTTCGAAATCCTGTATGCCACCGTGGAAGGCTCGGCGCTGGTCACCGGCTTGCTGGCTGTGATTACGCTGGGGCTTGCGCTGGTCGGCTCGTATCTCATGATCGCGTCGGCATCCTCGAGCGCGGAGGCTTCATGAGCGTTAATGCGCCCTTGATCTGGATCATCAGCCCCATTGTGTTGGGGATGGTGCTCTTGTTGATCGGCAGTCAACGCGTCCTGAGCATTGCGGGAGGCACAGCGGCGCTCGTGCTTGCGCTCGCCGCGCAGTTCATACCGATCGAAGAGGCAATGCGGATTGGAGCCTTCTCGTTCAAGATCGACTCTTCACTCGTCGTACTGGGCAGGGTTCTGGCGATCGATCCGCCGGAGGGATCATTGCTCGCGTTGATCTATGCCGGTGCCGCATTGTGGTTTTTCGGCGCAGAAGCTGCAGGCTCCGCGCTGCGCATCGTGCCGCTGGGGTTTATGATTACCGGGTTGATGGTTGCCTCCCTTGCGGTCCAACCATTTTTATTTGCCGCGTTGTTCATCGAAATGGCGGTCCTTCTCGCCATCCCCATGTTGACCAGCATCTACAAACCACCTGGCAAAGGCGTGGTTCGATTCCTGATCTACCAGACCCTCGCCATGCCATTCATTCTCCTGGCTGGCTGGCTTCTCGGAGGTGTGGAGGCAAGTCCTGGAGACATCGCGCTTACCGCCCAGTCCGCGTCAATCCTCGGATTGGGATTCGCGTTCCTGCTGGCGATCTTCCCACTATACAATTGGATCCCGATGCTCATGGAGGATGCTTCGCCATTCACCGCCGGATTCCTGTTATGGATCCTGCCCACGATCACCATCCTTTTCGGTGCGGGATTTCTGGATCGCTACTCCTGGCTCCGTTCCTCTGAAGCGGCGATCGTGGCACTTCGTTCCGCCGGCTTGTTGATGGTTGTCACTGGGGGGTTGTGGGCTGCGTTCCAACGCCATCTTGGGCGGATCCTGGCGTACGGCTCGATCGCCGAAACCGGGTTCTCGCTCCTCGCTCTCAGCCTCGATTCCCGGTTTGGGATCCCGATCGTGTTCCTGCTCATCCCTGCGCGGACGCTGGCATTGACAGTGTGGGCTCTCTCGCTCACCGTGATAAGGAGCCAGGCAGCCTCCCTTACATTCCGCGATTCGCAGGGTGTGCTCCGGGTCGCGCCGTTTGCAGGAGGCGGCATGCTGTTGGCAACGTTGTCGGCAGGCGCGTTCCCCCTGCTTGCCGGATTCCCGGCGCGGCTTGCGCTTTGGGAGGCGGTATCGCGTGATTCGATCGGTTCGGCGATCTGGATGGGCATCGGGATCGCCGGATTGCTGTTCAGTGCCTTCCGTTCGTTTGCCGCCATCAGCATGGCGGAGGAGTATACAGGCTGGGAGTCGCGCGAAAATCCAACTCAGAGGATCATGCTCGGGCTGGGTGTGATAGGCTTATTCGTGCTGGGCGTGTTCCCCCAGGCGATCCAATTCTTTCTTGCCGAAGTTCCGTTGATGTTTGAGCATTTGGGGCGGTAATTTCGCAACCGACGGGCAGGGTATAATAGCACCGCAATTCACCTGCCGGAGGAAGTCATGGAATTTGAACAGCTCGTCAAACGCCTTGAATGGCTGGACGAAGAACATCGCAAGACCCGCGCCTCGATCATTACGCTCGAGGAACGCACGGCGGCGCTCGTAGGGGATATCGACGTGGTATCCAAGCAAATCAAACCGCTGGGAAAGCAAATCGCGGATGTTGCCAGCACCGCGGCACGGCTCGATCAATTTGACGCGATCTTTGCAAAACAGCGCGAGGACATGAACAAAGCCATCGATGACATCGAGAAGCGGCACGAAAAGCGCGAAAAGGAACTCACCCAACGCCACCATCAGGATCTTGAGCCGCTCACCACAGCCATCGAAAACCTGAAGAAGACCACCGACCTGACAGATATCAATCGCGAATTGAAGGCGCGTGCGACGGAAGACATCCGGCTGAACCAGGCCATCAAAGAATTGCGCCCACCCATAGACGTCGCCGTCCGCGCCGCCGAGGAGGCCACCCTGTCGCAACGCGCGTTCGATGAGGGGCGTAAGCAGGAGGCGAAACGTGTGGCGGATTTGCAGGGAGAAATTGCTGCCGTGCGCAAGCGGATCGAAGAAGCCCGCTCCAAATCCGACCTGAGCGCCGACGGGATGAAGAATCTCGACACCCGTATCAATGAAATTATGCTTTCAGAATCCGAACGGAAATCGGCACATACACAATTCATTGATTCACAGACCGTGGCGCAGATGGACCGCGAACGTACGTACAGGGAATGGCAGCAAACCCTCGAGTCGTTCAAGCGCAAAGCCGATACGCTGGATACGCAGATCACCGCTCTTGAGGAGACCCTGCGGAGCGCCAAACGCGCGCAGGATACATACCACGAACTAAACACCAAACTCGAGCGGCGTATCAACGAAGTGACCGAGATGCAGCGGCTTGCAGAGGATCGCCTGCGACAGGAATGGGTGACGTTCAAGGCAGATGATCAAAAACGCTGGACCGGCTATACCCTTACGCAGGACGAAGGCGGAAAAGACGTGAAGCGTTCTGTGGAAAAACTCGATGAGCGCATCGGCAAACTCGATGAATCCACGCAGACAATGAACGACCAGATGCACCAGACTGCCGATGCCACCGAGAAACAACTACAGGAACTGATGAACGTGGCACACGAGTGGCTTTCCGCCTACGAACGGATCATGGGTCACGGCAAGGCGACAAAAAAGAGCAAGAAATAATTTTGAAACCGACCCCTGAGACACGGAAGCACGGAGATATATTTTCTCAGTGACTCCGTGTCTCAATGGTTAACGAGAGGACTCAATGCGAGTCATTGGAACAGCTGGCCATGTCGACCATGGCAAATCCACATTAATCGCCGCGCTCACCGGCGTTCATCCTGACCGTCTCAAGGAGGAACAGGCGCGCGAGATGACCATCGAGCTCGGTTTCGGCTGGCTGACCCTGCCGGGCGGCGAAGATGTGGGGATTGTAGATGTTCCTGGTCACCGCGATTTCATCGAAAACATGCTGGCTGGTATTGGCGGTATCGACGCGGCGCTCCTCGTCATCGCGGCAGACGAAGGCGTGATGCCGCAAACGCGCGAACACCTCGACATTCTGGACCTCCTGCAAATCCCTGCCGGTCTGATCGTTCTCACGAAGATCGATCTCGCCTCGGACTCGACCTGGCTTGATCTCGTTGAAACGGACATTCGCGCCGTTGTAAAGAACACCGTGCTGCAAGACGCGCCCATCATCAGAGTCTCTGCGAAAACAAAAAACGGACTTGACCCGCTGATTTCAAATATCCAATCCCTGCTCGAAAACAAGCCCGCCCGCGCAGATCTGGGCCGCCCCCGCCTCCCCATTGACCGCGTCTTCACCATGAGCGGGTTTGGCACCGTCGTCACTGGAACACTGAGCGACGGACATTTCACCCTTGGTGACGAGATCGAGATCATGCCAGACGGTTTGCGAGGGCGCATCCGCGGGCTGCAATCACACAAACAAAAAGAGGATACTGCCGTCCCGGGTTCGCGTACCGCGATCAACATCTCGGGCGTGGAAACGGAATCAATCCGGCGCGGCGACGTGGTGATCCACCCCGGGCAATATGTTCCAGTCCGCAGGCTCGACGCGCATTTCCGGCTGCTCAAGGATGCAACGACACATCTCAAGCACAATGATGAAGTCAAATTTTTCACAGGCGCAAGTGAAACCATCGCCACAGTCAGAGTACTTGGCGCGGAGGAGTTGATTCCCGGCAACGACGGCTGGATCCAACTCGAAATGCGTGAACCCATCATCACCGTCCGCGGGGATCGGTATATCTTGCGCCGTCCCTCCCCCGGCGAGACTCTCGGCGGTGGCACCATCGTGGATCATCAGCCGAAGGGCAGGCATAAACGCTTCGATGAGAACGTTTTGCGCTCCCTTGAATCGTTAATGCAGGGATCGCCTGCCGACATCGTACTCGAAGCGGCAGCGGCATTGGGTGTTGCGCCGGTTCGTGAAGTGACTGCGCGATCGAGGCTGGATCGCGCAAGCGCGGAATCGGCATTGAAGGAGTTGATCGGCGGAAAAGCCCTTCTTCTGGTGGAAGACGGTTCCTTGACCATTGAAAGCGATCTGCTGATTACCCCGGTTGCAGCCTGGACCTCGCTCTGCAAAACCATCCTTCGCCATGTCGAGGAATACCACACAAGCTTCCCGCTTCGGCGCGGCATCCCGCGCGAAGAGTTGAAGAGCCGGGTAAAGGCATCGGCGCGCGTCTTCAACGCGGCTGTCAGGTATATGATGACAAATGGTTCAATTGCAGACAGAGGAGGGTTCGTCGCAAAAGCCGGGCATGAGGTCAAATTCAATGGGCAGGAACAAGCCCGGGTCGACGCGTTGCTGCGCAAATTCGCGCAGAATCCGTTCAGTCCGCCGGGAGGCAAGGAATGCGAATCCGATCTTGGCGCGGAGGTCCTGCACGCATTGATCGAGCTTGGCGAACTGATCGCTGTCTCTGCGGATGTCATTTTTCGGAAAACCGATTATGATTCCATGAAACGGACGATCCAACAAACCCTGGAACAAAACGGAACCATCACGCTGGCGGAAGTACGCGACCTGTTCAGCACCAGCCGCAAGTACGCACAGGCGCTGCTCGAGCACCTCGATGCAACCGGCTTCACCGTGCGTGACGGAGATTTTCGAAAGTTGAGGAGATAATGTGCGGACGATTTACTTTAACGGTTGACCCAGCCGAATTACAGGAAAAATTCGGCGAATATACCTTCCCCAAAAAATTTGCGCCACGATTTAACATCGCACCTACACAGCCGGTGCTCGCCATCCCGAACGACGATAAATTCAAGGCAGATTTTTTTGTGTGGGGTCTGATCCCGATGTGGGCCAAGGATCCCGCCATCGGCAACAGGCTGATCAACGCGCGCGGTGAAACGGTCGCGGAAAAACCGTCGTTTCGCGGCAGTCTGAAGTACAAGCGGTGCTTGATCCTCGCTGATGGCTTCTACGAGTGGAAAGCCGCGAAAGACCGGAAGACAAAAACGCCGTATTTCATCCACATGAAGGACCGCAAGCCGTTTGCCTTCGCAGGCTTGTGGGATTCATGGAACAGCCCGGACGGGTCGGTGATCCGCACCTGCACGATCATCACCACCGAACCCAACGAGTTGATGTCCATGATCCACGATCGGATGCCTGTCATCCTGCACACGCGCGACTACGCCAAATGGCTGGACCCTTCGCCTCGGACTCCCGACCAACTGCTCCCGCTCATCAAGCCCTTCCCTGCCGATACGATGGACGCGTACGTTGTGAGCACAATGGTGAACAAACCCGCCAATGACACACCTGAACTGGTCGTGCCCGTGCGATAGTCGTTCTAACAAGTCGTTCAACCAACATTTTGATCCACCAAACCCGATTAATTCTCGCTCAACGCTTTCCCGCGCTGGCTTCGCGCGACTTCGCCATTTTCTGGCTGGGACATGTGCTGTCGTTGATCGGCACCTCGATGCAAAACACCGCCCAGCCCCTGCTTGCCTATCGCATCAGCGGCAGACCCTTCGATTTGGGCTTGATCGGTTTCGCCTTCACCCTGCCCACGTTCCTGCTGGCATTACCGTCGGGTGTATTGATCGAACGCTGGGATAAACGAAAAGCTGTGATCGCGCTACAGGCGATCATGATGATCGAAACGTTCATCCTTGCGTTTCTCACGCTCACGGGTTCGATCCAAATCTGGCACATCGTCCTGCTATCCTTGATTCTCGGCATAGCCAGCACATTCGAGATAACCGCGCGGCAATCGATGTTGATCGAGTTAACCGGGCGGGAGTCCCTTCCAAATGCAATCGCTCTGCAATCCACCGCCTTCAACCTCTCGCGCGTGCTCGGACCGGCGCTCACCGCCCCATTCCTCCTGCTCTTCGGTGAAAACGGTGAAGGGTGGATCTTTTTCCTGAACGGCTTGAGTTTTGCGGCGATCATTGCAAGTCTGTTTTTCATCGTCCTTCAATACAAGGCGGAACCGTCGTACACCGGCAACTCCTTCCTCTTTGATTTCGCGGAAGGCGGGCGCTACATCCGATCCCACTGGAATATTGGCATGCTCATCTTGATCACAGCCATTCTGGGTGTGTTCGGTTTTCCGATCATGCAGCAGATTCCCGTGCTGGCAAAGGACATCCTGGCACAGGCAGGCGACACCAAAGCCATCGTGGATGCGCGCAACAGCGCACTCTACGCGTCGATGGGCGGCGGGGCTTTGATCGCCGCGTTGGTGATCGCCTTCAACAATTCGACAAAATCAATCGGCGCGCGCCTGCTCGCAGGCGAAGCCGCGTTCATCGGCGGCTTGATGGGAATCGGGTTCGCCGGTTCACTCTGGCACGCTGTCCTGTTGATCGCCCTGCTGGGCTGGGGAGGTGTAACCCAGCTGGCGACCATGAATACGTCGATTCAAACCCAAGTCCCTGATGGACTGCGCGGGCGCGTGTTCAGCATGTACCTATGGGCATTACAGGGAGTCGCGCCGATCGGGAGCCTGCTCATCGGGTGGATGACCCAGATGTGGAATCTCCCTGTCACCGCGCTGGTATGCGGAACGATTTGCCTGTTGGGGGTTGGTTCCATACAATTGCTGTATCCGGGCGTACGGAAACCGGAGGGTTAACGTCAGGTTAGGGTTCACTGCCGGTGGTTGACTGCGATTTTTTTACCGTGTTATGATAATTTCAGGTAATTGACTATGAACAACAAGGAAAGCAACAGCATCCTCTCAAGGATTCTCGAAACATTGATCGGCATCGGCTTGGGCGAGTCGTTTCTGCGCGCGGGGACGACTATCCTGACCGTGGTGCTGATCGGTGTGGTGGTTTGGTTAATCCGCCTGTTCTTCGCGCAGGGATCATCAAATGTCAGCGCGGTTGACGCGGGTGAATCCGTGCCAACTTTGGCTGTAGAGGGAAGCGCCCCGATTCAACAGGAGTTCATTGATTCGTACAGCGGAGTCCCGCGCCTGGCGCAGGTTGATACGACGATCCCATCGCGTCCTCGCCAGGAGATTATCAAATACGAGGTGGTGGAAGGGGATACGATCTTCGGTATCGCACAAAATTTCGGGCTCGAGCCTCGAACCGTCCTGTGGAGTAATTATTACGTTCTGCTTGACGATCCGCACGCGCTCCAGCCGGGTCAGGATTTGAACATCCTGCCGGTGAATGGGACGTATCACGAATGGCAGGACGGGGAGGGTTTGAACGGCGTGGCGACCTATTACGGCGTGGCGCCGGAAGATATCATCAATTACCCGGCGAACAATCTGGACCCTGCAACGATAGGCGATTTTTCCGCGCCGAATATCCAGCCGGGAACGTGGTTGATCGTCCCCAACGGTAAACGCGAATTCATTTCGTGGAGCGCCCCTCTCGGCGTAACGCGCGAGAATCCCGCCTCAGCGCGCGTGCTTGGTCCGGGCGCATGCGAACCGGTCAGCGGAGGCGCAGTGGGCTTCGGCACATTCGTCTGGCCCGCCAGCCAGCACCGGCTTTCCGGTTTCGATTACGCGCCGAGCATGAATCACTGGGGTATCGATCTCGCCGGCAATGATGGCGAAGGCGCGTACGCTACCGATGCAGGCGTGGTCGTCTATGCCGGCTGGAATAATTACGGCTACGGCAACATGATCATGGTCGATCATGGGAACAACTTCCAATCTCTGTACGCGCACTTGAACGGAATCAGTGTTGGCTGCGGGCAGAGCGTCGGTCAGGGAGATCTGATTGGCGTCATCGGCAGTACGGGTCGATCGAGCGGTTCGCATCTCCACTTCGAAATACGGGCAATCTCCTCGTGGGTCAACCCATGGGATGTGCTGCCGCCTCCATAACTTGCGGAAGGTGTTCATCTCGGCTATAATGCCGGCACTTCAAATAAATTGAGGGCGTATAGCTCAGTTGGTTAGAGCGCTACTATCACACAGTAGAAGTCCGGGGTTCGAGTCCCTGTACGCCCACTAAATAACGAGCCCTTCGGCTTGTTATTTTTTAACCCACCCGCCGATATTAACAAAACATTTATTCGAACCCCAAATTATCTGCTTTATAATTCATCCATCATGGCAATGCGTACAAACGAAGCCTGGCGCGCAGACCTGCGCGCAAACGGGGAAACCCGGAACATGGCTCTTGAGGATTTACGCGGCATCATCCAGAAGGGTCTGCCTTACGCGCTTTCGCGCTGGCTTTCTCCCGATCAGCCCCAGTTCAACGCACTCGTCGACGAGGTGACGCAGGAAACGCTCCTGCGCGTGCTCGATCAACTTCACACCTTCGAAGGGCGGAGTCAGTTCACCACCTGGGTTCACAAAATCGCCGTACGGATTGCCCTCACAGAACTGCGCCGCAAACGCTGGCGCGATTCATCGCTGGACGAACTCACTGAAAACGAGGACACTCCCCCTCCCCCGGGCTTGCTTGCCGATTCCCAGGCGGGACCCGAAACCTCCGCCGAACGCGCCGACATGCTCCTCCGCGTGCGCCGGATCATCGACGAGGAACTCACCGATCGCCAACGCGAGGCGCTGATCCTGCTCGGCGTGAAGGATATGCCCATGGAGGACGCGGCGCGAAAACTCAAGACCAACCGCAATGCGCTGTACAAACTGCTTCACGACGCGCGCGTGAGGCTGAAGAGCCGGCTCTCGATGGAGGACATCTCCCCTCATGAAGTGCTGGCGCTTTTCGAGCAAAAGTAAGATCGGCGAATCTGCAGACATCAAACAACGCAGACCATGAACATCAAAGATTTAATCAATCGCATCCGCGCCAGCCTCGGTATGCGGCAGGAACCCTCCAACGATGCAGTGCTCGGGTTTCTTCGTGTGCTCGAGGAGGTGCGCGCCGAGGAACTTACCTGCGACGAGATTTTTTCCAAACTCGACGAATATGTCGAGAGGCAGGCGGATCAAAAGGACGCCGCAAAGCTCATGCCGCTCATCCGCGAGCACCTTGATATCTGCCCGGAATGCTGCGAGGAGTATGAAACGCTCCTCAAGGTAATTGAAGAGACGGAGAAAAATAATTAACGACGGGTTACGCCCGTCGTTTTCATTTGCATGGCCCTTGCGCCGATTGCATATTATTCGTGGAACAATTTCTCACCTGCGCGGATCGGCACCTTCAGCCGGTTTTCGGCAGGCGTGATCGGGCAGGACCATATCTCGTTGTACGCACAATTCGGGTTGTAGGCAATGTTGAAATCCACAAGGAAGCGATCGCCGGGCAGAGGCTCGGGCTCAAGATAACGCCCCGCGGGGTACGTCTCCTTGCCGGCGAGCGAATCGGCAAAAGGCAGGAAGAATCCGTATCCGCTTTGATAGATCGTCAGTTCGGCGGGCTGCCCCTCCGATTGGAATTGGAATCGCCCATATCGGACGTATTCCTGCACGCCGCCCGTCGAGGTCTGCATCATCATCGGCTGTCGCTCCTCGAATCGTTCCACCTTCACTTCGAGCCTCAACGCGTCATTTTCAGGGAAGTAGGCAAGCCCTTTGAAACTGTGCTTTTGGTCGGGCGTCAGCGGGCTTTGCGGATGATGCGCGAAAAACTCATCCTTCTCCGCGCGGAAATCAGTCAATTCGCTCATGATATCTCCAGGATTGTGTAGTTCCAGACTGAGGGAGGCGCAAGATTCTTACACCCTGCCGGCACCCCTCTTGCACAATCCATTTTCCTGTGCTATCGTTCATTTCAATGAACGAGATGACCGTTCTCATCATTGAAGACGAGGAAGACGCCGCCGAATTATTCGCCGAGATGATGCGCGTCAGCGGCTTCCGTGTGCTGAGGACCTCCTCCAGTGCGCCCGCCATGCAGATGATGATCAGCGAGCCTCCCGACATCGTCATCCTCGATATCATGATGCCGGACATATCCGGTCTCGATATCCTCCGTGATATGCGCCGCACCCCGGCGCTGGCAGGCATTCCGGTGATCGTCGTTTCTGCCAAAAGCCTGCCTGCCGATATCAAGCTCGGCATGGATGCGGGCGCATCCACGTACCTCACCAAACCGGTGGGCTTTCTCGAACTCAAGGAAGCGGTTTTCCGTTCGCTTGACGGCTAAATCATTCATGAGTCCAGTGCGCGCATTCATCGCGCTCGACATTCCTGCAGCCATTCAGCGCGCCATCGATGAAGCCTCCGCGGATCTCCGCACCAAAATCGGATCGCTCGTGAGGTGGGTTCCGGTGCAAAATATGCACCTGACCCTGAAATTTCTCGGCGATGTTCCGCCCGCAAGCCTGGACGCGCTGACTGCCACGCTGCTCGCAGAAGCGGACTCATGCAGTTCATTTGACATGGGCATCGGCGGGCTCGGATTGTTCCCCAGCTCAAAGCGGCCGCGGGTGATCTTTATCGGGATCCAGGCTCCGGCTGGGTTCGAGGCGCTATATCGCGGGATCGAGACCGCATGTGCGCGGCTGGGCTATCCGCCCGAAGCGCGCATTTTCTCCCCTCACCTTACCATTGGGCGGGTCCGGCAGTACACCAGCGCGGCTGACAGTCAGAAAATCCGCCACGCAATCGAATCATCAACAATTGACTCACTCGGCACTGCAAGGGTAGACTCAGTGCAGTTATACAAAAGCGACTTGAAACCGGACGGCGCGGCCTATACCAGATTAATCTCCGCGCCATTCCATGCTGTCATTGCGAGCCACGAAGTGGCGAAGCAATCTCCGCGCTGAATCAACGAGATTGACACTCCTCGCAATGACAAACCTGTATGAGGTGAAGCCTGAACGCTCTCGAACTTGCCCATAAAATCGTCGACGCCCTGGAGGACAGAAAGGGCGAAGACATCCTGCTTCTCGACATCAAGGATATTGCTTCATTTACGGATTATTTCGTCTTATGCAACGGTACCAGCGATCGCATGCTGGATGCACTTGCCAAGGGTGTGCTGGAGGCGATAAAAAAAGACTACAAAAAGAAGAGAGGTGTGGAGGGACGTCCGCAGGATGGCTGGCTGGTGCTGGACTTCGGCGATGTGGTTGTGCATTTATTCTCCCCCGACCAGCGCGAATATTACGATCTTGAGGAATTGTGGAGCGACGGAAAGGTATTATTGAAGGTGCAGTAGAATCCATCAGCCGGTGCGTGAATTCGTGAGAGTGATCGCGCGGGAGGTGCCCCATGTCTCAACAGGAAATTGAAGTCATACTGTCTCGGCACCTTGCCGAATACCTGGCGATGCCCATTTTCATTGTCAACCCGGAAGGCGACCTGATGTTTTATAACGAACAGGCGGAAGTGATTCTGGGCAGGCGATATAACGAAACGGGACCCATGCCTGCCAGTGTATGGTCCATCGCCTTTCACCCGGTGGATGAAGAGGGGAATCCAATCCCACCGGAGGAACTGCCGTTAATGATCGCAATCCGCGAACGGCGACCCGCGCATAAAATATTCAGCATCCGCGGCATGGACGGAGACATGCACCGGATCGAGGTGACTGCCCTGCCCCTGATCGGTCAGGCGAATCGGTTCCTCGGCGGCATTGCCATATTCTGGGAAAGCGAACCATCGTGAAGGTTACGTTTTGGGGAACGCGCGGCTCACTGGCTTCGCCTGGACCGGATACGGTGCGGTACGGCGGCAACACATCCTGTGTATCGGTGGAGGGAGTTGAGGGCACAGTGATCGTACTCGACGCGGGGACAGGCATCCGCACCCTCGGTATGCACCTCTCTCATGAGATCACACGAATTCACATAATGTTGACCCATCTACACATGGATCACATCCAGGGACTGCCCTTCTTTGCTCCACTGCGCCGGAAGGGTGCCGAAGTCCATATCTGGGGACCTGCCAGCAATACCCTCAGCCTGAATGCACGCCTGCAAAAGTATCTCTCCCCACCGTTATTTCCTGTAAGCCTGCGTGAATTGGCAGCGGAGGTCATCTTTCACGAACTTCCGGGCGATGCGTTCGAAATCGGTGAACTCTCAATCCGATCGCATTTGATCATACACCCCAACCCGACGATCGGATACCGCCTTGAGTGCTCGGGCGCAGCCGTGACCTACATGCCGGATCACGAACCCGCGCTCGGTGCCGTCACGTACCCCCGCGAGAAGGAATGGACATCGGGGTATATACTTGCCGAAGGCTCCGATCTGCTCGTCCATGATGCGCAATTTACCGAGCAGGAATACCAGACCCGCGTGGGTTTCGGTCACAGCAGTATCCGCCATGCCATGCAATTCGCCATGCTTGCCGGCGTGAAAGAGTTCGTACCGTTCCATCACGACCCCGCGCACAGCGATGACGAACTGGATCGCATGTTCGAGGAGAGCCAGGCGGAATTACGCCCCTCTTTCACCGTCACGCCGAGCCGCGAGGGGATGTCGCTGGAGGTGGAGTGTTGAGCCGGGTTCGGGGAAGATAACAAGCACGTTCTGAAGTGCCGCAACAACCGGATCCAGATGACCCCTCACCTCACTGCCATACTCCAGGCCATCTTCGTCGTATTCCTTTGGGCAACATCCTGGGTTTTCATAAAGGTAGGTTTGCAGGATATTCCGCCAATCCTCTTCGCCGGAATGAGATACGGCCTTGCCTTTGTATGCCTAGGGATCATGCTGGGCTTCAGCAAGACAGGAAGCGGGATGCGAGCGATATCAAAACGCGAATGGGAGCGATTAATCCTTCTCGGTATCCTCTATTACGCGGCCACGCAGGGGGCGATCTTTTTGGCTCTTGCCCATCTTCCCGCGGTGACTGTCAATCTGTTGTGGAGTTTCAGCACAGTCATCGTGGCGATGCTTGGCGTGGTCTGGCTCTCCGAAAAACCGACAATCATTCAATGGACCGGAATTTTGCTGGCTGTCTTGGGCGCAGTCATTTATTTTTACCCCGTATCAATCCTTCAGAATCAAATGATCGGGGTTATTGTTGCATGGGTGGGCATTCTGGCAAATGCAATTTCGTCGATCCTCGGCAGGGATATAAACCGTTCGGAGCGGCAAAGCCCACTCGTTGTGACGGTCATCAGCATGGGCGCCGGCTCGTTTCTGTTGCTCGTTGCAGGATTCGCCGTGGAAGAAACGCCTGTCTTGAATTTGAAAAGCTGGGGCATCCTGCTCTGGCTGGCACTGGTCAATACAGCGTTCGCGTTCACGCTCTGGAATCACACTCTTCGCACGCTCACGGCAATGGAATCCAGCATCATCAATGGAACCATGCTGATCTGGATCCCGATCCTTGCCATAGTCTTCCTCGGCGAGACCATAACCGGCAGGGAAATCAGCGGTTTGATCGTGACCGGCTTGGGCACATTGATCGTCCAACTGAGAAAACCATCTGTCTCGTAAACAAAATATCCCGCCGACTTCACCGCCAGCGGGATGCACGTGACACGAAATACGGATCTACTTCTCAAACACCCAGCGATCCACTTCACGCTTCCAATCCACCAGTTCCTCTGGCTTGAACCACAACGACACTTCGGCAGCGCCGTTTTCGACAGTGTCGGAGGCGTGAGTGAGATTCCGGCCCACTTCGAGGGCGAAGTCATGGCGGAGCGAACCCGGTGCAGCTTCGGTGGGACGCGTCGCACCCATCGTCTGGCGGATCGCGGCGACCGCGCTCGGTCCTTCCCACACCATCGCCATCACCGGCGCCGAGACGATGTAGGCAATCAACCCATCGTAAAACGGCTTGCCTTTGTGAATGGCGTAGTGCGTTTCAGCGAGTTCCTTGCTGACTTGCATGAATTTCGCGGCGACGAGCCTCAAGCCGCGGCGTTCCAATCTTGAAATTACCTCCCCGATCAACGCGCGCTGCACGCCATCGGGCTTGACCAATACGAGCGATCGTTCCACAGATGTCCTCCGATAAAGATTTATATAAAAAAAGACCAGACAGGTTTTGGAAACCTGTCTGGTCTGATTAACGAAGTAGTTCTTCCGCCTTGGTATACGCGTCGAGCGCGTCCTGCAGGCGGTTGGCGCGCATGTAGGCATCGCCCAGCGACTGCCAGATGCTCACCTCCACCGGGTAGCGGTACAGCGCTTCGCGCAGATCGAAGATCACCTCGTCGAGGAAGCGTCCGCGCTTGATCAATTTCGAATAGGCGACGAGCGCGCCGGGGATGTTGCTGCGCGAAAGTTCACTGCGCGCCGTCCCCAAAACCGGATCCTGATCGGTCGTCAACACTCCAATTCCTTTTCGCGCAGCGGACGCGGTTTTTTTCCCTTCGGCACGCTCAGGGCGGCGCTTCGATGCGGGTTTCGGCTTCTCAACTGGAATCGGTGCAGCCTCTTCCGCCGGCTGCCACTCGTCGGCGCGAGTCGGCTCTATCTTTGTCGGCTCGGCGACCACCTCATCGGTCTCATCGCGCAGCCACGCAGGCAGATCATCCTGCGAG
>DATKAU010000149.1:0-14315 GCA_035514655.1 Anaerolineales bacterium | reverse complement strand
CTTCGGGAATGTTTCGCGAGGAGAGGGGAGAAAGGCGCTTTATGACCACGAAATATTTATTTTTTACTGGCGGGGTTGTTTCATCAGTAGGCAAGGGTGTGACCGCCGCCGCCATGGGACTCCTGCTCAAGGAGCGCGGCTTTAAAGTGGCGGTGCAAAAACTGGACCCCTATATCAACGTGGACCCCGGCACGATGAGCCCTTACCAGCACGGAGAAGTCTATGTGCTGGACGACGGTGCAGAAACCGACCTCGACCTGGGTCATTACGAACGATTCATCGACATCCGCCTGAGCCGATCGAGCAACTTCACCAGCGGACAGGTGTACGCAGAGATCATCGGCAAGGAGCGGCGCGGCGATTTCCTCGGCGGGACGATCCAGGTCATCCCCCACATCACGAACGAGATCAAGCGGCGCGTTGCATCGATTGGCAAGGAGACCAACGCCGATGTGGTTATCGTGGAGATCGGTGGCACGGTCGGAGATATTGAATCGCAACCATTTCTTGAAGCGCTGAGGCAGCTTCGCAATGAAGTGGGGCGCGAGCATGTCTTCTTCATCCACGTGACGTGGCTGCCTTATATCAAGGCGACCGGTGAGATCAAGACCAAGCCGACACAGCACTCCGTGGCGGCATTGCGTTCGATCGGCATTTCGCCCAACATGATCATTGCACGCTCGGATTATCCCGTAGACAAGGACATCTGCGACAAGATCGCGCTGTTCTGCGACGTGGAAAATGCGGCAGTCGTGCCGATGGTTACGAGCGATGTGTTGTATGAAATCCCCCTCCTGCTGGAACAAGCCGGCGTTGGAGATTATCTCGTTGAAAAATTAAAAATGAAAGCCACGCGCAAACCGGACATGAAGCCGTGGGAAAAACTGGTGGAACGCGTGCGCAAGCCGAAACCAACGGTGAAGGTCGCGGTAGTGGGCAAGTATGTGGAGCTGCAGGACGCGTATATGTCGGTGCGAGAAGCGCTCAAACATGCAGCGATCGCCAACGATGTGGAGGTGGAAATCGGCTGGGTGCACGCCGCCGATCTCGAAAAAGACAAAGGCTGGGATGTGATCCAAAGCTCGGATGGGATCCTCGTCCCGGGCGGGTTTGGTTCACGCGGCATCGAGGGCAAGATCCTGGCGGCTCGATATGCGCGCGAGAAGAAGGTGCCGTATCTTGGTCTCTGCCTCGGGATGCAAACCATGTGCATCGACTTCGCCCGCGGCGTGCTCAACCACGAGGATGCGAACTCCTCCGAGTTCGACCGCGGTACGGAATACCCGGTGATTGATCTGATGCTCGATCAGCGATCCATCACCGATATGGGCGGCACAATGCGGCTGGGGCTGTATCCTTGCGAATTGAAGGAGGGTAGCAAAGCCAGGGAAGCGTACGGCCTTGAACGCGTGGACGAACGCCACCGCCACAGGTTTGAGTTCAACAACGCGTTCAAAGGGGATTTTGAAAAAGCGGGCATGGTCTTTTCAGGTATGTCGCCGGATGGCAAGCTTGTGGAAATCGCCGAGATCAGGGACCACCCCTTCATGGTGGCTAGCCAGTTCCACCCCGAATTTTTGTCTCGCCCGATGAAGCCGCATCCGCTGTTTCTGGGGTTTGTGAAGGCGGCGAAAAACGGGAGGAAGGGAGTCAGTAATCAGTGAACAGTGAGCAAGACTGACCGAATGAAAAAGGGACTTCTAATAAAAAATCAGAAGTCCCTTTTTCATCGCAAGCTATTTTCGTTTCTTCACTTGTTTCCTCTTTACAGGTTTTCTACCGGAAGGACGCACATCGGTCCTCACGGCAACGGGTGCGGGAACGAGTTCGCGAGTATACCTCTTGCGCAAGGCCACCGGCTCAGCCGCGCGTTGGCGCAGGCGGAGGTTCAACACTTCAACCAGCACCGAGAAGCCCATGGCAAAATAAATGTATCCCTTCGGGATGTGGAATTGGAACCCTTCGACGATCAGTGTGAAACCGATTAACAGGAGGAAACTCAGAGCGAGGATCTTGATGGTGGGATGCCCCTCTACAAATTTGCTCAACGGGGTGGCGACAAAGATCATTGTCAGCGCGGCGATGATCACAGCTGCGATCATGATCGGAAGTTCATCCACCATGCCCACAGCGGTGATTACTGAGTCAAGCGAAAAGACGATATCAAGCAGCATGATTTGGACAATGACACTTCCAAACGAGGCGTGCACTTTAGCCGAGGCATGCCCCTCCACGCCTTCCAGCTTATCGTGGATCTCACGAGTAGCTTTCCAGATTAAAAAGACGCCGCCCGCCAGCAGGATCAGATCCCTTCCTGAAAAATCAAAACCCGCCACGCTGAAAAGTGGGGTTTCGAGTCTGATGATCCACGAGATGGAGAATAAGAGCAGCAATCGGGTGATGACTGCCATAGCAATACCTGTCGTGCGCGCCCGCTGCTGATCTTGAACCGGCAGTTTCCCCGCCAGTATCGAGATGAAGATCACATTGTCCACACCGAGCACCAGTTCGAGCACCAATAGTGTGATGAAGGCGATCCAAGCTTCGGGTTGAGTAATCCATTCCATATGAATCATGTCTCCTGAAAATATGATTGCGGCAAAGTATACCCGAATACGGCTTCGGCCCAAAGAGCAAACGAGGCCATCTAACGAAATGCTATAATTCGTTCATCGATCATGCCTCCGTCACAGCTCACCGTTCTCTCCCAATCATCCCTGCAGGACTATACGGACTGCGCGCGCCGGTTCCAACTCCGGTATCTGGAACGCCTTTCCTACCCTGCCGTCGAATCGGAGCCTGCGCTCGAGAACGAGAAACACTTGCGCGAGGGCGAATTTTTTCACCGACTGGTGCAGCAACACCTGATCGGTGTACCCGGCGAGCAGGTGGGCAAACTTGCCAACACGGATAATTTGAAACGATGGTGGGAGAATTTTCTCAACGACAAAAACCTGTCAGGTTTACAAAACCTGACAGGTCTATATCCAGAAACCACCCTCTCCGCGCCTCTGGAGAAATTCCGCCTGTTGGCAAAATACGATCTGATTGCCGTCCGAGACGGCAAAGCCGTCATTTATGACTGGAAGACCTATCGAAAACGTCCGCGAGATGAGTGGCTTGCGGCGCGGATGCAGACCCGCATCTACCGCGCCTTGCTTGCCCACGCAGGCGCACATCTCAACAACGGTCAAGCCTTCAAGCCGGAACAGATTGAGATGATCTATTGGTTTGCGGATTTTCCAAACGATCCCGCTAAATTCCCGTACACCTCCGCGCAATACAAACGGGATTGGGATCTACTCACGAAGATTGCGGATGAAATAACACCCGCCTTTCGACAGGCTCAGGACGGCGCTTCCTCCTTCCCTCTTACTGATGACCTGACAAAGTGCCTGTTCTGCCCCTATCGATCGTATTGCGAGCGCGGCGTCAGCGCGGGGGACATGGACCAGGCTGAAGCAGAGACTTCGAACCTGCTCAGTCCAGGGATGGAAGCGGAAGAATTGTTCGACGTCAACTTCGAGCAGATCGGGGAGATCGCGTTCTAAATCGTCGGGCGGATTGGCAATCCGCCTTACGGAACATACACCCCAAAATGATTCGCCACGGGACGTTCCCTGCCGGGGATGTAATTATCGATCGGGGAATTCAAGAGGACCGGCTCGCCGTTTTCACCCTCGATCACCAGCGTGGATGATCCGCCGCCATCGAGACTCATCGCGATGTATGCACCTTGGTCCACGAGCAGGCGGGCGATATTGGCAAAGGTGATCCCCGCACTGTAAAAGGGCTGGCGCCCATCCACCACCACAATATAAAGATATCGGCCGTTTTTGTTCAAGCCAATCGCCGTGCGCGGTTCGCGTTCCGAGTCATCAAGGCCCGGCACGGGGTTACCCTGAAGGACGAGCATACGATCCCCCGAAATGGCGCCGTAGACCCGGTTCGGTCTATCGATGAAATTCAACGCATTTCGGCGGCTGATATACAACGTGGGGCGTTCACCCTCGTCCAGTTCGAAACCTTGCCAGTAATCATCGCCGTTTGAAGCAGTAAAACCCAGCGGTGCGACGGGATCGCCCGTGTGTGGATAATAATCCGCAAGGCTGCGCGACCACCACGGCGAAAACCCATCGCCGTTGATGGCAATTTGTAATCCGAACTCGTCGAGGAACTGTGATGTCGTCCGCGCATTCAGCGGGGTTTCTGTTTTCGAATCGGGAGGCGTGACAAGAAATTGAATCCCTTTTGTTTTTGTGTCGATGATAATGACGTGTGCAATCATTGCATTCGGAAAATACTCGACCGTGCGGCGATAGGTTACGCCTTCGTAGAGGGTTTCCTTCAAAGGAACTGGTGCCGGTCTGCCGCGTGTGGCGAGGGAATATCCCACCGCGAATACCACAATCACAACAGCGAGCACAAGTACGGCTTTCGATAGCCTGTTTTTCTTCATCGTGAAATTGATTGTAATTTCCCCAAATTAACGCAGCTTAAAGATCAGGTGACGATTTCCTGCTCCGCCTGCCTCATCGTTTTGAACGACTCAATCGCCACCTCAAGCATGGATACGTCAGGCTGGCGCGTCGTCAGGGATTGCAGGGCAAGGTTCGGCTTGATCAAGAAGCGCACGAGAGGCGAATTAAGATGATTCGCCGTCCAGCGGATATATTCGACTGCGATCCCCGCGACAACAGGGATCAACAGGACTCGGCTGGCAAGCCGCCACCAAAACTCCATGTTGCCCAGCCCACTATGGAAGAGGACGGAAAGTAAAACAAACGTGAGCATGAATGCGGTTCCGCACCGCGGATGCTCGATGGGATATTTCGCCACGTTCTCTGGCGTGAGTTCGGCCCCAGCCTCGAAAGCGTTGATGGTCTTGTGCTCGGCGCCGTGATAGCCGAAGAGGCGTTTGACATCGGGCATGAACCCGATCGCCCAGATATAACCAACCAGCAGGACCAACCGCATCCCGCCTTCCAGCAGGTTATGCGCCAGATTTGCCCAACCGAGGGAATGTTCCGCCCAACCGCCAACACCTGCAGGGAGCAAAACGAAGAGACCGACTCCGATGGCAAGTGACGTGATCACCGTGAGGTACAACGCCGGACCCTCAAGTTTTTCATCTTCGCCTGTTTGGGTATTGGCGGAGAGAGTGAGAGCGCGCATTCCCAACCCAAGCGAATCCCACAACAAGATAACACCGCGTAAAAACGGGATCTTCGTGATGCGCGAACGATACACCGCCGCCAGATCTTCCTTGTGAACGACGATGTTGCCGTCCGGTGCGCGCATGGCAACGGCGAACGCCTTTTGACCGCGCATCATGACGCCCTCAATAACTGCCTGCCCGCCGTAGGTGATGATTTTATCTTCCATGGAATTCCTCGGTGGAACGGGATGGTTTCCCGCTCTACGATTTCAGGTTATAGATCGAATGAATGAACGCATCGATGCCTTTGCGCCAGGTGGGAAGATGCAATTTCTCATTCGGTGAATGGGCATTATCTTCGGGCAGACCGAAACCAGTCAGCACCGAATCCACGCCCACGTATTTTTGCAACTGCACAACGACGCCGATCGATCCACCTTCGCGCTTGAACAATGGGCGTTTGCCCCAGGTTTGTTCAAGTCCCTTCGCAAGAGCCTGCACGCCGATGCTGTCGCGCTCGGTGATCGCCGCGCCCGAGCCGCTGATGATCTTCACCTCCCAGCGAATGGTCTTCGGGGCGTGTTTTTTCAGGTATTTGATCATCGCCTTTTCGATCAACTCGGGGGTCTGATCCGGAACGATACGGCAGGAGATCTTCGCCATCGCCCATGCGGGCAGGACGGTCTTCGAACCCTCACCGGTGAAACCGGAAAGCAATCCGTTCACTTCGAGAGTCGGACGGATGCTGACACGCTCTTCCGGTGTGTAATCCGGTTCACCCCACAAGGCAGGGACCCCTGTTTGTTCAAGAAAATGTTTCGCCTTGGTGGGCAGGCGGTTGATCTCGGCGCGTTCTGTTTTATCCGTCTTTCTCACCTTGTCGTAGAAGCCAGGCAGTGTAATCCGTCCTTTTTTGTCGTGCATGCCCGTGATCAATTCAGCCAGCGCCTGCGCGGGGTTATGCACCGTCCCGCCAAAGAGGCCCGAATGCAAATCCCGGTTGGGTCCGAAAATGCGGATCTCGAAATACGCGAGACCACGCAGCCCGTAGGTGATCGTCGGTGCATTGGCATTGATCATACCAGCATCGGGATTGATGCAAAAATCCGCTTTGAGCATATCGGCATGTTTCTTGATAAATTCGCCGAGATTCTTCGAACCAATCTCTTCCTCGCCCTCGACCAGCCATTTCAAATTGATGGGCAGTCTGCTTGTGCGGATGACCGACTCGACCGCCTTCATCGAGGCGATCACCTGCCCCTTCATGTCGGATGATCCGCGCGCATAGAGGTTGTCGCCGCGCACCTCCGCCTTAAACGGATCAGTCAGCCATAATTCAAGCGGATCGACGGGCTGCACATCGTAGTGACCGTAGATCAAGACGGTCGGCGCATCCTTCCCAGCCTTGAGGTGCTCGCCATACACCACCGGGTGCCCCCCTGTGGGCATGATCTGTACATTCTCCATCCCGAGCGACTTCAAATGCGACGCAACCCACTCTGCGCCGCGCTGCGTATCCTCGTTATGCTCGGGGTCGGTGGAAATGGAGGGGATGGAGAGAAAATCCTTCAATTCTTCGAGGAATCGTTCGTTGTTTTGGTGGGCATAGTCCAAAGCTGATTGTCGATGATCGGTCATTAAGTCTCCATTGGTTTATGCAAGGGCAGACATATCGGTCCGCCCCTACGTGTAATTTATGGTTGCGGCGTTACGGTTTCTTCCTCTTGCAGGGCTCGGCGGGTTAGCAGGAACCATTGGGTGAACGTCGCCAGGCGATCTGCGGAGTCATACAACGGCGCAACCTGCACGCCCTGCACCTGCGCGTCCACACCGTAGGAATAAACAGGGACGAATAACGGCAGGGCAGGTAGTTCCTTTGCGAAGACTACCTGGAAGTTTCTATATAAACGCGTACGCAGCGAATAGTCCGCGGTGACGCGCGCCTGTTCGAGGTATTCGCTCGCCGCGCGGTTGTCCCATTGTGAGTAGTTCTGCCCGCCTGTTGCCTCAGCTTGATGCCAGAACGGATAGGGATCCGGGTCGGGGGTGCGCGAGAAGGTCAGGTCCACGAGGGCAGCTTGAAAGGCGCGGGGAGCGAGCGAGTCCAATACGAGTTGATCATAAGGTTCGGCTTGCAAATCCACGCGGACACCGATCGATGCCCACTGAGTCTGGATCGCCTGCGCGATCAGCGTGTGAACGTCATCGTCGGGATGCAGCATGGTGAAGACCATCGGCACACCATCCTTGGCGCGCACTTCGCCGCCGCCTGATGGGATGGCATAACCATCCGTCTTCAAAATGTTGATAGCCTCTTCGGGGTTGTACTCAAATCGCTCAGTTCCGTCGAAGTATCCCCACGAACTCGGCAGGATGGGTCCGTTCGATACGATGGCCTGCCCCTGAATGAAATTGTTGATCATGTATTGCCGGTTCAACCCGAGCATGAGCGCGCGCCGTACTTTTGCATCCTGGAGAAACGCCACTTCGGGGTTGTTCAGATTGAAAAACACAAAACTCATTTGCGGAAGCTGGCTTGTGTAAACGGAAAGATTCGGCTCCTCCAGAGCGGAAGGCAGCACATCGGTTGTGATTCGGCTGACGGCAAGCACATCCCCTTGCTCGTACGCGTCCAGTGCCTCTGCAGAGGTTGGGTAATAACGGAACACAACCTGTTCGATGAAGGGAGGATCTCCGTAATATGCCGTGTTGATCGTCAGCACCACGCCAACGATTTGCCCATCCTCTACAATCAACCGATCGAATTGATACGGACCCGTGCCAACGGGATCAATGTTGAACGAGGCGCTTGCCATTTGATCGGCCGGCACGGATTCAAGCAGGTGTTTGGGCAGGACACCGAACGTCAGATAATCCATGAACGGCACAAACGGCTCGGGCAGGGTGAACTTGATGTTCTTGTCGTTTAACTTTGTGACCTCGATACGATCCCACAAATCCTTGATGTCCTGCGGATACAACGAGCCGGTGCTCTTTATCATTTCTATGGTAAAGATCACATCGTCGCTGGTGACGGGCGCCCCATCGTGCCAGACCGCATTCGGGCGGATCGAGAAGTTGTACACCGTGCCATCCGGCGCGACGCCCCATGCCTCCGCCAGGTCGGCACGCGGCATGCCGCGCTCGTCGAAGCGGACGAGCCCGTTAA
Source organism: Anaerolineales bacterium (assembly GCA_035514655.1). GTDB lineage: Bacteria > Chloroflexota > Anaerolineae > Anaerolineales > Villigracilaceae > Defluviilinea. The sequence goes on along the minus strand of DATKAU010000149.1, from coordinate 5,988 downwards.
AAAGTAACCGGTTGACATCGCGGTCGGCGGAATTATTCCAATCCAACAGCGGGTTGAGCCTGCCCAGCGACCCAACCAACGCCTCGGTATACACACCCCCCTGCTCCGGCTGCGACACGATCGGGTTGTTCGTCACCTGCGATTGCTGGCTGAATAGCAACACAGCCACGATCCCAAGCGTGACGAGGACAACCAGTATCTGCCAGCGTAACTGTCTCATAAATAAAAAGAAAGGCTCGTTCCACCTCGCGCGTCACACCGCGCGGATCAAACGGGCCCTTAAAGAGATAAATCTCGCGTTCAGGAAATGATCAACAGCGTTATCACCAGGGCGAAGAAAATAACGCTCAACACAATCGTGATCCAGAACAACGTGCGTTCGATGCCGCGGCGGGCGGTGAACACACTCCCTGCGTCCGCGCCGGTGAGACCACCCAGGCCCGCGCCCTTGCTCTGCAAAATCACGCTGACGATGAGCAGGACCGAGATTATAATCAGACCCCAATCAAGATACGTTACCATGTACGAGAAACCTCCTGTTTCTTAAGCGGGGATATTATACCCGCTCGGAGGAAGAAACGTCAACGTAAGGGTTTTTAAGAGCGGCTGCCCTGATGGGCAGTAGCTTTCCTTTGCCACAGAGCGCACAGAGTTCTCTGAGAAAATTCTCAATTTCTCTGTGGTTTAGCCTAAGCACTCCGCCACGTCCAGTTTTTACAGGAATATTTCATGCACGAAATCGTCGTCAACCTGCACATGCACACACGCTACTCCGACGGGAGCGGCACCCACAAGGACATCGCACACGCCGCCATGAAAACCGGCGTGGATGTGGTTATTGTGACGGATCACAACGTGCTCGTGCAGGGCGTGGAGGGATATTACCGCGTCAATTCCGGCCCTTCGACTCCCGTTTCGACACCTTCGGCAACACAACGGCTCAGGACAAGCCGCGTCCTGTTACTCGTCGGGGAGGAGATCCACGACCAGGACCGCGATCCCCAGAAAAACCACCTGCTCGTCTTCAACGCCAACCGCGACCTCTCCTTCCTCGCGGACGATCCGCAGGCGTTGATCAACGGAGTCCGCGAGGCGGGCGGGTTAAGTTTCATCGCCCATCCACGCGACCCGAAAGCACCCGCTTTCAGGGAGACCGACATTTCATGGGAAGCCTGGGACGTGCAGGGGTATACCGGTATCGAACTATGGAACGGCCTTAGCGAACTCAAGACCGTGATCCCAACGAAACTGCACGGCGCGTTTTACGCGTTTTTCCCGCAGCTGATTGGGCATCACCCCATCCCCGAAGTGATCCAACGTTGGGATGATCTGCTTACGCAGGGCAGACCCGTCGTTGCCATCGGCGGCTCGGATGCGCACGCCCTGCACATGAGCATGGGACCGCTGCACCGCGTCATCTTCCCATACGAATTTCACTTCAAAACGATTAATACTCATGTATTCATCCCCGGGCCTCTCACAGGCGATACTGCCACGGATAAGAAAATGATCTACGAAGCCCTCGCAGCGGGGCGGTGTTTCGTTGCATACGACCTGCCCGCCTCCACGCGGGGATTCACCTTCAAGGCAAAGTCGCTCGAGCGGTCCGCCATCATGGGTGAGGAAATACCCGTCAAAGGCGGGGTGACGTTGCAGGCCCACCTCCCCTCCCCGGCGGAGATCCACTTTTTCAAAGACGGGACGCGGATCGGTTTGTGGAAAAAATCGTATGCAGCCACCCATATTGCCACGGAGCCGGGAGTCTACCGCGCAGAGGTATATCGGAATTATCTCGGCATTAAACGCGGCTGGATCTTCAGCAATCCGATTTATGTGAGATGACCATCTGTCATTGCGAGGAGGGCTTTTCCAAACGAAGCACTCTCGATGAACCTTCAAACAATTGTTGGGTGATTCATCGGGATTGCCAAAGTGCCCCGAAGGGGTACGACGCCTTTGGCGTCTCGCAATGACACTCAATAATTCATGTTCCCCTTTCCCTACAAACGACTCGTTGTGATCGGCACGACCGGTTCAGGCAAATCGATGCTCGCAGAGCAGATCGCCGGACAGCTCAACCTGAATTACATCGAACTGGACGCCTTCCATTGGGAGCCAGGCTGGCAGGAGGCTCCGCTCGAGGTATTCCGCGAACGCGTCTCGAAAGCCGTGCAGGCTCCGGCTTGGATCGCGGCGGGTAATTATCACGTTGTCCGTGATTTGGTATGGCAGAAAGCTGAAGCTGTGATCTGGCTGGATTATCCATTTTGGACGATCTTCAAACAACTCACACGGCGCACGTTCAAACGCTGGTGGACTCAGGAACTGTTGTGGGGAACTAACCACGAGCGGTTATGGGATCTCTTTAAATTATGGTCGAATGATTCGTTGTATCTCTGGCTCTTCAAAACATACTGGCGGAGAAAACGCGAGACGCCCGCCCTGCTCGCAATGCCGGAACATCGACACCTGAAATCGATCCGGCTTCATCATCCACGCGAAGCGGAAGCCTGGCTCGAACGCCTGAACGGTTTGCCTGCTGGTTGACCAGAGAATATAATCCGTCCATGGCTATCAATTCACTAGTGCTGAATAGATTCTCAAGTTTTGGCTGCAGTTGGGCAAACTTTTTTACACCATGAATGAATTGACCTTCGAACGATTAATAGAACCAACTCAGGAAATCGCGAATGCATATGATAAGTGGGAGAATGATCCCACCCTCATCCCTTTGATGCGCCCCTGCCGGAATGAAGAAGATTTGACGAAGATAACCCGGGTGACGGTTGAAAGCCTGAAGCGACGAATTGAACAGGGACCGACTTGGATGATCCTTTGGAAAAGACACCTGGTCGGTGAAATGGGATATCAAGTGAACCCGGAACACCTCTACCGGAAGGAACATCAAACGGCGTGGATCGGCATCACAATCGGAGAGGAATCAGCCAGAGGGAAAGGAATCGGATATCGGGCGATGCAGTTTCTTGAGGGACAGGTGAGACATCAAAACCTTCCGAGAATGGAGCTCGGCGTGTTTGAGTTCAACACCAGAGCCATCAGGCTGTATCAAAAACTGGGGTTTCAGGAGATCGGGCGCATTGAAAACTTTACCTACTGGCGGGGTACAATGTGGCAGGACATTCGCATGGAAAAATACATCAACCCATAAAGACCATCGCCATGACAATGCCATCCACCTCACCATCAAAGGGACTCGACCTGAGGGTCGTCTTTGAAATTCCTCTCCGCCAATTCATTCCGTGGCTGTTTTCGGTGATTCTTGTATCCCTTGCCGGGTATCCCGGTGTGGTGTGCGTTACGCCGATGGCGTGGCTGCTCGCCTTGCGCGTCGGCAATCTCGTTGCTTGGCGATCCAGAAGCGCCACATCCTCCCGCCGCCTCACCGAAGCCGCCCTCGCAGGCGGGTTCTTCGGATTGTTGTTGGGAATCCTGTTCGCGGCTGTGACCCCTTTCATGGGACCGATCCAGCCGGATGAAACAACGAGAGCAATCGCCTTCGCTGTAATTATGATTGTAGTCGGCGTGTTCGCTAGTACGAGCTTGTCATTTTTCACGGCATATTTGATTGAAAGAAAGCGTATGAATTGAAGGTAGAGCGGGATAGTATCTCGCTCTACGATGGAAGAGACACGATGACCGGAGAAAACAAACACAAACGCACCATCGAAGTCATTGCCGAAGCGACGACGATTCAGGGTTGGAAGAAGCAAGTCATGGCAGGGCAGAAGGGCGAAAGACAATTTACTTTCATGGCAGATGAAGGTTCCTACATGCCCGGCGGGGAAAGTTCCGCTCCCACGCCGCTGACGTATTTCGTATCTGGTGTCGCCCTCTGACTGCTCTCACAGGTGTCGCAGGTTGCGGCAAAGAAAAGACTGGTATTGAAGGATGAACGCGTGAAGGTCGTCGCACACTTCCGCGAGGAAGGCGCGGTGCTGGCTGGCACACAACAGGGATTCTGCGAAGACTTCGCTATTGAACTTTCCATTAATGGTGATATACCAAAGGAAGAGATCGCCACGTTGATCCGGCTGGCGCATCGGATGTGTTTCACCGAGTCTGCATTGACAGGCACGCCCCGGATCACTACACGGCATGTGTTCAACGGTGAAGAAATCGAAATGAAGGAATAGAATCACGGAGAAGAATCATGGAATATCGAAATCTCGGCAAGGCTGGCGTAAAAGTTTCGACAATCGGGATCGGCTGCAATCAATTCGGCGGCAAGGTGGACGCGGCGGGCACAAAAGCCATCGTCCATCGCGCGCTGGATGAGGGGATCAACTTCTTCGATACTGCGGATGTGTACGGCACCCCGGATGGCAGGTCGGAGGAATTTCTCGGCGCAGCGCTGGTTGGAGAAAGAAAGCGCGTCGTGATCGCGACCAAGGTCCGCTTCAAGATGGGAGAGGGACCGAACGACGTCGGCGCGTCGCGCTACCACATCATGAATGGCGTGGAGGCGAGCCTGCGCCGGCTGAGGACCGATCACATCGATCTGTATCAAATCCATGCGTGGGATGAATCGGTTCCCATTGAAGAGACGATGCACGCGCTCGACGACCTCGTCCGAGTAGGGAAGATCCGATACATCGGCACGAGTCAATTTTCGGCGTGGCAGCTCGCTCACAGCAACGCGCTGGCAGAGATGACGGGCTGGGAACAGTTCGCCACGATCCAGACGCATTACAACCTGCTCGAACGCGACGCGGAGCGTGAACTCCTTCCTTATTGCACGTGGGCGAAGGTCGGCCTCCTGCCATACTTTCCGCTTGCGGGCGGCTTGCTCACCGGCAAGTACACGCGCGGCCAGGCGCCCCCGGCTGGCTCGCGCGGCGAGTTCAGTCCATATGTGAAGAATCGACTCACCGACTCCACCTTCGACAAACTGGAAAAACTCCGCACCATTGCCGACTCACACGGACGCACGCTTCACGGACTCGCCTTTGCCTGGCTGCTGAGCAAAAAGCAGATCCCCTCCGTGATGGCCGGCGCGACCTCGCCCGAACACGTGACCGCGAATGCAAAAACGATCGAGTGGAAGTTAACCGATGAGGAACTGACCGAAGTGAAAGAAGCCATGCAGGCTTGATCTCCAGGCGCGGTATGTATCGAAGTGCAGTCTGGTAGGAAGCAAATTCCTTTCACCAGTAATTTAGTTGTGAATAATTTCAGAAGGAGCAACCATGGATCTGGATGAAAACAAGGAAATTGTTCGGAGATATCAGGAAGCCTACAACACCGCAGACTACGACGCCCTCGATGACATCGTCGCCGCCAACGTGCTGACACCGAACATGATCTCCAGCGTGCCGCCCGGATTGGAGGGGGCAAAACTCGTGCACCAGAGAACCCTGATCGGCATGCCCGATTATCACACCACAATCGAAGATCTAATCGCCGAAGGCGATAAAGTCGTTGCACGAGTCACGATGACCGGCACACATACCGGCGATTTTTACGGTATCCCGCCCACCGGCAGGCGTGTGGACCTGACGGGGATCTTCATTGTCCGTATCGCAAACGGAAAAATCATGGAGCATTGGGGTGAAGAGGATGGAGTGAAAGTCCTCAGGCAGTTGGGATTCAAGATCAAGCTGGAGCTGGTGGAAGGATAGGAATGTGGATTCACCCATGTGTTGACACAGACACGGTTTTGTCAACGTCCTGGCATTAACAGATGGAGATCAACGTATCTCTCGTACGCCAGTTGATCACTGCGCAGTTTCCTCAATGGGCAGACCTTCGCATCCAGCGTGTTGAATTTGACGGGTGGGACAACCGAACTTTTCGGCTCGGCAAAGGCATGACCGTCCGGTTACCTAGCGCCGAGTGGTATGCTGATCAAGTACAAAAGGAACACTACTGGTTACCGAGGCTTGCGCCGCACCTGCCCCTTCCAATTCCAGTCCCGTTAGCCATGGGTGTTCCTGGCAACGGATATCTTTGGCATTGGTCCGTATACCG
>DATKAU010000148.1:0-7728 GCA_035514655.1 Anaerolineales bacterium | reverse complement strand
CTTCCATATTTTGTCTGCAAAACGCATTTATGGCAATTATGCCCATATTTAGGGCGTCAAAATTTAGATGCGATTGCCCTAATCTGGCAGATGACGAAGCGCGATAAATGAAACAAATGTGCTATAATTTACCCTCCGAGGAGTTGCATGTCATCCAATACAATCCGCGTGGTGGGCGCACGCGTCCACAATTTGAAAAACATCACCGTTGAGATCCCGCGCGACAAGTTCGTGGTCATCACGGGCCTCTCGGGGTCGGGCAAATCGTCGCTGGCGTTCGATACGATCTTTGCCGAAGGTCAGCGACGTTACGTCGAATCGCTGTCCGCGTATGCCCGGCAGTTTATCGGGCAGATGGACAAGCCCGATGTGGATCACATCGAGGGTCTCTCCCCCGCCGTCTCGATCGACCAGAAATCCACGTCGCACAACCCGCGCTCGACGGTCGGCACGGTCACCGAAATCTACGATTACATGCGTCTGCTTTTTGCACGCGCCGGCATTCCGCACTGCCCGATTTGCGGGCGCGAAGTAGTGAAGCAATCTGCGCAGGAGATCGTGGAGAAAATCGAAAACCTGCCCGACGGCACTCGCACCCTGATCCTTTCGCCGCTGGTACGCGCCCGTAAAGGAACGTACCAGGCTGTGTTCGAGGAGATCCGCAAGGCGGGGTTCACCCGCACCCGCGTGGACGGTGCCATCCATTCTCTGGATGACGAGATCGAACTCGACCGGTACAAACAGCACACCATCGAAGCCGTGGTCGATCGTCTGGTAATCTCAAACAACGGAAGCAAAGAGGATAAAAGAGCCGCCCGTACGCGGTTGACGGAATCGGTGGAGACGGCTCTAAAGTTTGGCGAAGGCTATATCACTGTCAATCTCGTCGATAAAAAAGAGGACGTTGCCTTCTCGGAACATCTCGCCTGCCCCGAACACGGCGTCAGCATCCCCGAAGTGGAACCCCGCACCTTCTCGTTCAATACGCCGCAGGGCGCCTGCCCGGATTGTCAGGGGCTCGGCTCGAAAATGGAAATGGACCCGGGCCGCGTCATCCCCGATGACAGCCTGTCTCTGAACGAGGGGGCGATCGCCAGCATGGAGTGGAGTGGACCGAAAGTGGAAGGCGGCTACTACTGGCAAAGCCTGATCAACGCATCGAAGGCATTCAAGATCGACCTGGACAAGCCGGTGAAGGATCTTTCAAAGGAACATCTCAAGATCGTGCTCTACGGCACGGGCGACAAACAGATCCAGATGACCTACCAGGGCGCAAACGGGAATGAATTCAAGTTCACGCGCGCGTTCGAGGGCGTGATCACAAATCTCGAGCGGAGATACAAGGAAACCAACTCCGAATACATCCGCGAGAAAATTTCGGAATTTATGTCCGACCGTCCGTGCCCATCCTGCGGAGGCAAGCGCCTCAACCCTGCCGCGCTGGCAGTGACGGTGGACGATGTCAACATCATCCAGGCAACATCGTGGGCGGTATTACAGACGCTGGATTGGGTCAAGAAGTTGATGAGCAAGAACACGCCGCTCACGTCCAAGCAGAAGACCATCGCCGAACGCGTGCTGAGGGAGATTCACGAACGGCTGAACTTCCTCGTCAATGTCGGTCTCGATTATTTGACCCTCAACCGCTCTGCTGTGACCCTTTCAGGCGGCGAGGCACAGCGCATCCGGCTGGCAACCCAAGTTGGCTCGCGTCTCGTCGGCGTATTGTATGTGCTGGACGAGCCCTCGATTGGCTTGCACCCGCGCGACAACTCACGCCTGCTCGATACCCTCAAAGGCTTGCGCGATTTGGGCAACACGGTGCTCGTCGTCGAACATGACGATGAAACGATCCGCTCAGCAGACTGGGTAATCGATCTCGGTCCTGCCGCGGGCGAACACGGGGGTCAGGTCATTGCGGAGGGCACACCGAAGCAGATTTTGGCGCACCCTAAGTCGTTGACGGGGCAGTATCTCTCGGGGCGCAAGCAGATCCCGGTCCCGAAGAAGAGGCGGGCGGGAAATGGCAAGAGTCTCACGATCGTAGGCGCATCCGCGAACAATCTCAAGAAAATCGATGTGAAGATCCCGCTTGGGATGTTGGTGTGCATCACAGGCGTATCAGGCTCGGGCAAGTCCACATTGATGAGCGACATCTTGTACAACGAGCTCGCCGCGCAGTTGATGGGCGCGCGGATGTCCGGCGGCGAGCACGAACGCATCGACGGAGTGGAACATCTCGACAAGATCATCAATATCGATCAATCACCGATCGGGCGCACACCGCGCTCGAATCCCGGTACGTACACAGGCTTGTTCGATGAGATTCGCAAGTTATATGCAGAACTTCCCGAAAGCAAGGTGCGCGGCTACAAACCGGGGCGGTTCTCGTTCAACGTGCACGGCGGGCGCTGTGAAGCATGCCAGGGACAGGGCGAACTGCGCATTGAGATGCAGTTCCTGCCCGACGTGTATGTGCCATGCGACGTGTGTCACGGCAAACGGTTCAACCGCGAGACCCTGCAGGTGATGTTCCGCGACAAGTATTCGATTTCCGATGTGCTGGACATGACCGTCGACCACGCATTGGACGAATTCAAGAACTATCCGCAAATGCTCAACAAGTTAAAGTTGCTGCAGGAGGTGGGGCTTGGATACGTGCGCGTGGGCCAGCCCGCTACGACTCTCTCCGGCGGCGAGGCGCAGCGCGTCAAACTTTCGAAGGAGCTCTCGCGCCGCGCCACGGGGAGAACACTCTACGTGCTGGATGAACCCTCCGTCGGCTTGCACGCGGCGGACGTGCATAAATTAATCGAGGTGCTGCAGCGGCTGGTCGATTCGGGCAACACGGTGCTGATCATCGAACACAATCTCGATATCATCAAAATGGCAGACTGGATCATCGATCTGGGTCCTGAAGGCGGCGATCGCGGCGGGGAGTTGATCGGCGAAGGCACACCTGAACTGCTGATGACGGTCAAAGGCTCGTTCACAGGGAAGTATTTGAAGGCGCACATGCAGTAAATGCCGAATACGTCACAGGCTGGCACGTAATTACACCTGTGAATCTGCCCTGCTTCCTTGTTTCCTTTTCACGTATTTCCCTTTTTTCAGGTAGAATTATTCCACTGCGTCAGGTGGGATCGTATTCCATCTGCGCGGGCTTTTAAAAGGAAACCACATGCTTAACAGACCCCCCTCAGGCAAAACCTCCGACGTCATCAACTCATTCCGTAAACGAAGACAGCAACGCGGACCTTATCTGGTCTACGGCGCAGTCGGGCTGGTCGTCCTCGGATTGATCCTGTTAATCGTCTGGTTGACCAGCGGCCCGAACGCACCTCTCGGCGGGTTGTTCGCCACCGACACACCCACCCCCACCCTGACGTTTACCCCCACCAACACATCCACCCCCTCCATTACACCGACCATCACCGAGACGGCAACGATCACAGCCACAGCCACGCCGTCGGGTCCCTTCCCGTATACCATTATCGAAGGAGATACGCTCGACGGTATCGCACAACGGTTCAATCTTGGCGATGATGGAATTTTGCTTATTCTGGATCAGAACCCATCCATCATTAATGAATTCGGCGGTGTGATCTTCGTCGGACAGACCATCCTCATCCCGCCGCCAGGCACGACGCGCCCGACTTCAACGCCGATCCCGTCGAATCTGGCACGCGGCACCCTGATCGAATATAGCGTGCTGCCCGGCGATACACTTGCCGGAATTGCGGCGCGGTTCAACAGCCTCGAAGAAAACATCATCAGTGAAAACGATATCGATAACGCCAACGCCTTACAGGTCGGGCAGACACTTCAAATCCCCGTCAACCTCGTGACGGTCACTGCCACGCTCCCACCCACCAGCACACCGATCACTCCGACGATTCCAGGCCAGCTTACGGCAACCGCCACAACAGTATCGAGCATTTCCGTGACGGGCACAACGATCACCTCGGGCCAGTGCACATACACCGAAAGCGCTTCGTTCATCAGCGAACTGCAGAATCTCATCAACAACGAACGCACATCGAACAGTCTCACGGCATTGAGCGTCAACCAGCGGCTCGTAGCTGCGGCGAAAGCCCACGCCATCGACATGCTGTGCAACGATTATTTCAGCCCCGTCGGGTTGAACGGTTCCACCTCTCAGACACGCGTCACGGCGCAGGGTTACCAGGCAACGATCCTCTTCGAGAACCTGTTCGCCCTCAGCCCCGCCAATGGAGGCAATCCCCTCGCCGCCTTCAATTGGTGGATGAACGATCCGGCGCAGCGGGCGCAGATCCTCAACTCAGGCACCACCGACATTGGCATAGCCTACGTTTTTTCGCAGGACAGCCTGTTCGGCGGCTACTTTGTGTTGATTACGGCGAAACCCTAGTCAAATCATATACTGTCAAGTAAAATAGCGCTCCTGCCCCAGACGCTTCGCAGCACCGGGGACGAACCATGAAAGGCATGAAGTTTTCGGAGGAAGACCTTGGCTAACATCAATTCACAGATCAAACGAAATCGACAGAACACAAAACGACGATTGCGCAACCGCAACATCCGCGGGACGGCGCGCACATCCCTCGACCAGGCGCGCACTGCAATGGCAAAGACCGCCCCCGAGTCGAAGGAAGCCGTGTTGAAGGCAATCAGCGAACTCGATCAAGCTGCAGGCAAGGGCGTGATCCACAAGAACAACGCCGCGCGGTTGAAGAGCCGCCTGATGAAGCACCTCGCCGCCATGGGCGGCAGCACGACGGCAGCGAAGACCGCAGAGAAATAACAAGCGGACGATACTCACGAGCGGGAGCGGTTGCTCCCGCTTTTGATTTCCATGACAAAGATCGTGGTGCGGGATACCCCTTTGGGGCACTTTGACATCCCGCACGAGGGCGGATTGCCAATCCGCCCGACGAAACCTGAATGATATAATCCAAAAAACTCATGTTCGAAAAAGAACAACAACTTATCGAAGAAAAAATCAAAGCCTATTGCGCGGCAAAAGGGATCGCGCTTGCGCCTTTGAAATGGTCGGCGATTCCATTCGCAGGCGAATGGGGTACGTCCACATCGTTTTTCCAGACCGCGGCGGACGAAGCGCGCGCGGGCACAGGCAAAAAGATCACGGTGCCGCAGCGCGCTCAGGAGATCGCCGAACAGGTCAAGGCAGAGGTCGGGAACGTGGACGGCGTAAGCCATATCGAAGCGGTGAAGGGCTATATCAACGTCTATTACAAAACATCCGAGTATGCGCGGCGGGCGGTGGATGAAGCGATCACCTCCGGCGCGAACTTTGGGCGCGGACAGCCCAAGGGCGAGCGCATCATGGTCGAGTATTCCCAGCCGAACCTTTTACATTCATTTCATATCGGGCATGCCCGCAATACGATTTTGGGTGAGGTGCTGGCACGGCTGGTCGAATTTGCCGGGTTTGAAACGATCCGCGCGTCGTATCCCGGCGATATGGGATTGGGTGTGATCACGATTCTGTGGATCTACGACAAATTCTACAAGGGACAGGAACCTGAAGGGATTCATGAACGCGGACAATGGTTGTTGAAGATCTATGTCGAGGCGACAGCCCTGGTGGAAAAGAAAGATAACGAAACACCCGAAGAGACTGCGCAACGTGAAGCGTACGACGCCGAACGGCGCGAAATGCTCCGCAAATGGGAAGCGGGCGACGAATATGTGCGTGAACTCTGGCGTGTGACGCGTGAGTGGAGCCTCGAAGAGATGCGCGACATCTTGCGCACGCTGGATGTGAAGATGGATGTATGGTTCTTCGAGAGCGAAGCGAATGAACTTGGCAAGGCGATCGTGGATGAGTTGGTGGCAAGAGGCATCGCCGTGGACGAACGCGCCACGGGCGGACCAGTGATCGTGAAGATTGACGAGAAACTGGGGCTGACCAGGGAAAAGTATCGCACGATGGTCATCCTGCGCAGTGACGGTACGGCGCTCTATAGCACCAACGATTTGGCGTTGGCAAAACAGAAATTTGAGCAGTATCACGTGGATCGCTCGATTTATGTGGTGGATTTTCGCCAGAGCATGCACTTCCAGCAAGTCTTCAAGATTTTGGAGTTGTGGGGTTTCCCGCAAGCGGCCAAGTGTTATCACCTTTCCTATGGCTACGTTACCCTGCCCAAAGGCGCAATGTCTTCACGGCGCGGAAACGTGGTGTTGTTCAAAGACGTGTACGATGAAGCCATCCAACGCGTGCTGGCAGTCGAGTCGGAGCGCAGCGGCAATGTCGCCGAAGATCGACGCAAAGAGATTGCAAAACAAATCGGGCTTGGTGCATTGGTATACTCCATGCTATCCGTGGACAACAACAAGGATATTCTGTTTGATATCAACGAAGCCTTGTCGTTCGATGGGCGCACCGGTCCGTACATTCAGAACGCGCATGTGAGGGCAAATTCGATTTTGAAGAAAGCGCGGCAAGACCCGGGTTACGAGTCGCAAAATACGAGTGCGGCTTTCGATTATGAGTTAACCAGACACGAGATCGAACTCATCGAACAGATTTCGCGCTTCCCGCAGACGGTGCAACAGGCGGCGAACGAGTATCGTCCGTTGGTGATGGCGCAGTATGTGTACGACCTGGCGACAGAGTTCCATTCGTTCTATCATGCCGTGCCTGTGTTGCAAGGCGATAACGAGAAGGTGAAGAACGCCCGCCTGCGCCTCGTCGCCGCGGCAAAGCAGACGATCGCCAACGGATTGAAGCTGCTCGATATCCAGGCGCCGGACGTGATGTAAAACAGGTGTCATACCGAAAACAGGCTGAACGTTATCTTAACGTTCAGCCTGTTGTGTTATAAATTGCCTACATTGCGAGGGTTCGATTAGGAATCCCGGGCAACTCGTATGAAAATGGGAGATTGCTTCGCCGCTCGCCATATAAGGCTTGGGGCTTGCAATGACACTTTCTTTACAGGAGAAAACATGCCGGTCAAAACCATCATCATGGGCGCCGCAGGGCGCGACTTTCACAACTTCAACACCTTCTTTCGCGGCAACGCGGACTACGAGGTGGTCGCTTTCACCGCGACACAGATTCCCGACATCTCCGGGCGCGTCTTTCCGAAAGAACTGGCGGGGGACTTGTACCCGAACGGCATCCCCATCCACGCGGAGGAGGAGTTGATCGACCTGATCGAGAAGTATGGCGCAGAACAGGTCGTCTTTTCCTACTCCGACGTGCCGCACGAATACGTGATGCACAAGGCTTCGATGGTCACTGCCGCAGGCGCGGACTTCCGTCTGATGGGCACGCGCAACACACAGGTGAAGTCGAACAAGCCGGTTGTATCGGTATGCGCGGTTCGGACGGGATCAGGCAAAAGTCAAACCTCGAGGCGGGTATCCCTCATCCTGCGCGAGATGGGATACACCGTTGCCGCAATCCGCCACCCGATGCCCTACGGCAATTTGATCCGGCAGGAAGTGCAGCGCTTCACCGAATATGAAGATCTCGATGAAGCGGAATGCACCATCGAGGAGCGTGAGGAATACGAGCCGCATCTCGCCAACGGTGTGATCGTCTACGCGGGCGTGGATTATGAAAAGATCATCCGCAAAGCCGAGCAGGAAGTGGATATCGTTTTGTGGGACGGCGGCAACAACGATTTCCCGTTCTTCAAACCTGATTTTCAGATCGTGGTCGCCGATCCGCACCGCCCCGGACATGAGTCCACGTATTACCCCGGTGAGACA
>DATKAU010000147.1:0-6261 GCA_035514655.1 Anaerolineales bacterium | reverse complement strand
TTTACCGCACGCTTGGCCTGTGGGAACCCGCGCGCCTTCAGGGACGCGTGGCAGGACGCAATATGGCAGGCGGTTCCGACGTTTTTCGAAGGAGGGTCCACTACAACGCCACACGACTGTATGATCTTGATTTCGCCGGCGCCGGGGAGCCCCTCGAAAAGCCCGGTGATGAGGTGTTGATCGATTATCCACGCGGAAGCGGAAGCGTAAGGTATTGCAAGTTGATCATCCGCGATGGAAAACTCGTCGGTGCGGTTTTGCTCGGTCATCGGAAAGAACATGTCCGGAAATATGGCATGGCGTACCGCGATCTGATCGAAAAGAAAACCGATGTTTCCTCCGTATCGAAAGATCTGCTCGACCCGTTCTTCGATCTGGCGTCGTGGATGGACTCGCACGAGATCGGCGATCAGATCGACTCGGTCCGAAGCATCCGCGAAGCCCCGAAAACTCCCACCTTTGCGGCGATGAGGCAGAGCCGGCATGAGTTGAGCACAGCCTCTCCTCAATCGTCCAGCGCGGTGGCGGTCGCCCGGGAGGCGATGCTGTTGTCAGACGGCAAGAAAATTCCATTGAAGCCCGTCATGCAAATCGGGCGAAAACCTGAAAACGACCTGGTGCTTAACGACCCGGATGTATCCGGTCAACATGCCAGGATTCGCTTTGAAGAATCTGCATTTCTTCTGGAAGACTTGAAGAGTACAAACGGAACCTTCCTGAACGGCGAGCGAATCAGCACGCCGATGAGGCTTGCAAGCGGCGCACAGATCCAGGTTGGTGGCACACAACTTCAATTTGTCGTGGGGACTCCCATCCCGGTCGAAAATTTACGAATGACTTCTGCCGGGTTGCCAGAAGCGGCGCCGCCACCATCCGCCCTGCCTACAGATCCCGTGTGGGGCACGTTGCAAATTGGTGGGAAGGGAATCCCTCTTCGCATGTTATATGTTATTCTCGGACGTGACACCCAGGTTGATATCCCGCTTGACGATCCGACGGTCTCGTACAAACATGCCCAACTTGAATGGCAGGGGATTGACGCTTACCTCCGTGATCTTGGAAGCCGCAACGGGACTTTCGTAAAAGGGGAGAGGATCAGCATTCCACATCGGCTCGAACACGGCGACGTGATTGCGCTTGGCGGTACGGAAATTATTTTCCGTGCGGGCACTACGCCTGCTCCCAAGGTGGTGAAATCCGCACCCGCGCCGGTTAAACCGCAGGTTGATGAGGCAAAGATTGAAGCCGGGACGGCTCCCGTCGAATCGGTGCCGGTTCAAACTCCGGCTAAGGATGAAGCGCCGGCTCCGCCCAGGCCCGAACCAATTCCTGCTCTCCCTCCGCCTGCACCATCCCCTGAAAAATCGATCGCAGCAGGCGCGCCGCTCGCGCTAACTCTCGTAGTCCGGAGCGGAAATTTATCGGGTCAATCCTTTCCATTGAATCAATCTCCCATGACAGTCGGGCGCGATTCGTCGAGTCACATCGCCATCAGCGATAAGATGACCAGTTGGAATCACGCGCTGCTCAAACAGGAGGATATGAAGTGGTTCGTTAGAGATCTTAAGAGCAGCAATGGAACCTTCCTCAACGATAAACGACTGGAACCCCATCAGCCATATCCATTACAGGCGGGCGACAGACTCAAATTTGGCGATACGCTTCTGGAGGTGACATAACATGCCGGCTGATTATTTCGATCAATTGCGCGAAGAAGTCGAACGCGAAGTAATGGCTTGCATCGGGTGCAACGACTGCCTGCTGGCGTGCCCGCTGCCCGAGAAGCGTTTTGTCACCATTGCTGAACTCAACGCTGGGGTGCTGTCTGAAACCATCAAGGCGCCCAATGTGGCGGCATTCGTCAGCGCGTGCACACAATGCGGGCAGTGCATTCCCGCCTGCCCTGCCGACCTGCACCGCGCAGACATGGTCTTGTGGAACAAGATGAAGGTGGAGAACGCCGCGCCCGACCAGGTGATGCCATTACAGGTGGGCGAAACTGTTGAACTCTCGCAATGGACTCTCGATTCCCTGGCACAGCACCTGACCAGGATTCCGCTATTCGAGGGCGTCGATCCTCTGCACCTGCGGCGCATGTTACTCAGCAGTACCCTGCGGCAACTCGTCCCCGATGAAATCCTCTGTCGCGAAGGCCAGTATCACGAACGGCTATTCGTCGTGCTCGACGGCCAGATCGAGCAGAGCGCAATGGATTCGAAAAATCGCCGGGCGCGGATCCTCGTCATGGGAGCGGGATCGTTCCATGGCGAGCTGGCAGTGTTGGGCAACCAGGAGGAAGCGTACACGCTCACAGCGATCCGCTCCTCAATCGTCCTTGAGTTGACGAAGGGGACGGTATATCGGCTTAAAAAGGAATCGTCCGCCTTCCGCACCACAATGGATGAACTGTACCGGCGCCGCGCCTTGTGGACGTTTGCGCGTCAATCGCCGCTCCTCTCCGCCCTGCCTGAACGCGCAGTCGAATCCCTGCTGAAGCGATCTCATCTGCGCGTGCTTCGCGCCGGCGAGGTCCTGTATCGGGAAGGCGACCGCCCGGGGAATCTCTACATCGCCCGCACCGGTTTCCTCAAAGTGGCTCGCAAGGTGGATGGATCAGAACTGGTGCTCCAATATTTCCGCGAAGGAGACGTCTTTGGCGTTACCGCCGCCCTCTTCGAACAGGAGCAATCCGCGACGGTTTCCGCCAACACCCGATCCGAAGTGATCGTCGTCCCCGGCGCGGCTGTGCAGGAGCTGTTGAACGGCAACCCGGATCTGCGACGAGACCTGGTGAAGGAAGCGAGGCGCAACGAGGAACTCCTCCAGAAACAAAGCGAGCAGGGTTTGGCGAAGCCCGCGCTGAAGAGCACGATGGGGCTCACGACCACCATGACCATCGGCATGGAAGGCCTGCTCGATCAAGGCATCATACAAGGTCATGAATTGCTCGTCATCAACACGGCAATATGCACCAACTGCAATAACTGTGTAGATTCATGCGAACGCCGCCACGGGCACTCCCGCCTCGAGCGCCGCGGCTTGCAGATGGGAAATCTGCTTTTCCCAACCGCCTGTCGCCATTGCGAGGATCCGGTTTGCCTGTTGTGTTCGGTCAACGGCATCGTGCGAAGGCCGGATGGCGAGATCGAGATTGTGAACGATAACTGCATCGGGTGCGGCGCGTGTGCCGAGCGCTGTCCGTACGGCAACATCCAGATGCACGATCGAGAGCCGAAATCGAAAAGTATTTTCCAGCGGTTTTCATTGCTCGATTTCTTCAAAAAAGGAACTTTGGATGAAGAACAAGGACCAGAGCGGATTGCCGTGAAATGCAACCTGTGTGCCGGCTTTGACGATTACGCCTGCGTGCGCGGCTGTCCTGTGGGTGCGGCGATGCGCGTGAACCCGGTTGAACAATTCCGGCGCACCGATTTACACGTCGGCCTGGAGGCGAAGAAGAATCAATGAAAGGAACGCGCCTCAACCGGCCTGCCTCCCGTTTTGAACGCGCCCGCCTCTGGATCGTCCTTGGCATTTTGATCCTGATCGCCGCCGCTTTCCTGACAAGTTCCCGATTTGACGAATTAAAGTCCAATCTGGATGAACGCGAGAGTTCATTCACGCTTGTGACGTGGCTGGGCGTGTTGACTGTAACGCTTATCCTGATCACGTTTTTTTACAGCCTGCGAAAACGCATGCTGCAAGAGCGCGCCTCCGGCACCATGATGGCGTGGCTGCAGGCGCATGTTTATCTCGGTCTGCTATCACTGGCTGTCGTCTTCGTTCACATCTGGGTACCTTCTTTCTCCGAAGGCTGGACCTCAGGCAAATACGCGCTGGCGGCATTTGCCCTGCTCGTGCTAAGTGGAGTTGCATGGCGGATCGTATACGTCGTCGTCCCTCCCAAAGTCGCGGAGAACGTCGGCAACCTGTCGGTATCTGACACGAAAGATAAATCCCGCGTCGTTAAAGTGGAAGTCGATAAACTTTTGGCTGGTAAGTCCGCGGAATTTCGGCGTGCGGCTCAAAACCGGTTGAGTGATTTGCCTCTTGAGAAAAATTTCAGTACGGTTAACCTGTCCATTGAAGAGCAGTACGAATGGAACCGTTTCACCAAAATGGCAGATCGTCTGCATCGGTATGCTCGCCGCGAGATCCAGCAGGGGTGGTATGCGCGGTTTTTGCAGGGTTGGAAGTTGTTCCACATCCCACTGTCTATCGTGCTGATCGCACTGGTTGGCTATCATATTTGGGAGACGCTTCACGTCTCCGAAACTCTTGCTGGCGGCGAACTACATGGCCTGCCTCCCGCCAGCTCCTGCGCCGATTGTCACGCCGATATCGTACAGGAATGGAAACTTGCGATGCACGCTCACGCCCAGGACGCGCCCGTGGTCATCGCGCAAACCAATTTGGCTCTCGAAAAATTTCCCGACTTCAAAAGGGCATGCAATAACTGCCACGCGCCGATCGGCACCATGCTGACCGGCACGCCGACACTGCCCATCGATCTCGAAAACGAATTACGCAGTCAAACGAACGGCCAGGTGATAGACGATGGCGTGACCTGCATCATCTGTCATACCATCGACGATGCCCCCGAAGAGCGGCGCGGCATGTTTGACGATTTTCCCATCGTGCAGGGAACCCTCAATGAGTTTGCCCGCATGTTTGGTCCCCCGCTCGAGGGTTCGCCTCCGCTCCCGAGCACGCGCCACGCATCCGAGGTCGGGTTTATGACCGATAGCGTTGCATCTTCTCAACTCTGCGGCGCATGCCACAACGTAAAGGTGGATATTGACGGGGATGGGGAAGTAACCGCCTTCCCGGGCAGCGACGGGAACGGACGCGACAGCGATGGCGACAATCAGCTTGACGAAAACGAACTCGAGTTCGACGAGGAAGGCAAATTCCTCGAGGATCTCGTCCTGCAGACCACGTTCGATGAATGGGAGGACTACGTGGCATCACAGCGCGCGATTGGACGGGATGCGCTGGGATGTCTGGACTGTCACATGCCGGCTCTGGATCCCGAACCGCTTGTTTCATCGTCCCCAGGTAGCCTCCTCGCCGACGCGCCGGAGCGCTCGCGTCACTCGCACAGCTTCATCGGTGTGGATTACAACCTAACGCCCGGCTTCTATGAACAGGAGGGGATGCCGCCCGATGCGCGCGAACACGTGCTCGACGAGCGCGCCCAGCTGTTGAGTTCCGCCCTGAACCTTTCGATTGACACAACTCTAAACGACTCCGGCAAGCTTGTAGCTAGCGTGCGGGTGAACAGCACCCTCGAAGGTCACAACCTCCCTACCGGTTTTGCCTTCGCCCGCCAGATGTGGCTGGAGGTGTTTGCCGAGACGCGTTCAGGAACACAAGTCTGCCTTGCGGATGTGGATATCAATGGGCAGATCATTGGAGCACATTGCGCTTCAGGTCAGATCGAATCACCACAAGCTGAATTGAAATCGTGCAATCCGCTCGCACTTGCAGAGATCGGGCTGAAAGCCAGCAAGAACGATGAACTCGTCCAACTGGACCGCCGCTCCATTGAGCCCCCCTCCCTGTGCGATCCGTGGCTGACAAACTTTCAGAAGATCCTGACCGATGGAGATATTGACGGTGATGGGCTCTTCAAAGAAGTGCCTTATCAATCCCTGCTAGCAGATATCGTCAAGACCCGCGTGCGCATCAGCGACGGGCAAGCCATGGACGCATTGAACAACACCATCCTCGTCAACGATGAGCCGCGCGATACGGCAACTTACGAGTATATATTTGATCTCACTGGCTTCGAAGGCGAAACTGTCACCGTGACAGCCATTATGCACTTCCGCCACCTGCCGCCCTACTTCATCCGCGCGCTCGACGGCGGCTACCCGGAGGGCATCACTGCTGATGATCTTTTGGACAACATGACCGTCGTGGATATTGATACAGTGACATCCAGCCCGGTTCAGGTGCCATAATGCCGGGTGTCATTGCGAGAAGGAGCTCCGAAGGGAGCGACGACGAAGCAATCTCCGCGCACAGCAACTGGTCAATTCGAGAATTATGATCGGGCAAACCCTTAACAACCGTTACCAAATCACCTCTCGCCTCGGCAAAGGCGCGATGGGGACGGTTTATCGCGCCAAGGATTCTCAAACTAGCCAGGAGGTAGCCCTTAAAATCATCGCCAGCGATTTGGCTGTCGACCCTGACATGCTCGAACGCTTCAAGCGCGAAGGGGAGGCTCTGAGCAAACTAAAGCATCCAAACATT
>DATKAU010000146.1:0-15144 GCA_035514655.1 Anaerolineales bacterium | reverse complement strand
CGTCCTTTCCGATGCGCCGCGCGTCCCTGTCAACCAACAATCGGACGGCGTCGAGCGCCCGCGCCATATGTTGACATTATCCGCACGAAACGGCACCGCGCTGTTCGATCTCGCCGGGAGGATCCGTGCGGCACTCGATTCTGCAAGTCAGCCTCTCTCGGATATCGCTTACACGGCAAATACAACCCGCTCACATTTCGAGCATCGTCTTGCGATTCAAGCCGGTTCAAAAGATGAACTGCTCAAAGGATTGGATGTTTTCCTTTCCAACACAGCCTCGCCCTCGGTTGCAACAGGTCAGACAGAGCCGGGCGTGCAACCGAAGGTTGTCTTTCTGTTCACCGGTCAGGGTTCGCAATACGCCGGTATGGGGAAGCAGTTGTATGAAACCCAGCCTGCCTTTCGTTCGACTCTTAATGAATGTGCGAGGATTCTCGATTCGATATTGGATCGTCCGCTTCTTGAAATCATTTTTTCCGACCGGGAAGATTCAACGATCCACCAGACTACATACACCCAGCCCGCCCTCTTCGCATTTGAATACGCCCTCGCGCAGATGTGGCGTTCGTGGGGCATCGAGCCGCACTCGGTGCTCGGTCACAGTGTGGGCGAATATGTCGCGGCATGCATCGCAGGCGTGATCTCTCTCGAAGACGGACTTCGCCTGATCGCCGAGCGCGCCAGGCTGATGGGCAAGCTGCCACTGAATGGGACGATGGTCGCGGTCTTTGCGGATGCTGGCCGGGTTGCCGATATCCTGAAGCCTTATCGAAATCAGGTATCCATCGCTGCAACGAACGGACCGGATAACACCGTCATCTCCGGCGAAAAATCGGCAATTCAACAGGTTGTGGATGCGCTCTCGAAACTGGGGATCTCTTTCAAACCCCTCACCGTTTCGCACGCTTTCCATTCCCCATTGATGGATCCGATTCTGGATGAGTTCGAATCGTTCGCTCAAAGGATTCAATTCTCGAATCCGCAAATTCCCCTGATCTCAAACGTCACAGGCGAATCAGTCGCTCATCCTCTTGATGCCGCATATTGGCGGAATCACATCCGCGCGGAGGTGAAATTCTCGGCAGGGATGCAGGCTCTTGCAAAACCTGGGATCGACACCTTCCTTGAAATCGGTCCCAGCCCTGTGTTGCTTGGGATGGGAAAACATTGTCTGCCCGATTCGAAATCCGCCTGGCTGCCATCCCTGAGACAAAATCAGGATGAATGGCAGGTACTCCTCGACAGCCTCGGCAGGCTTTATGCGCAGGGAGCAGATATCGACTGGCGCGGTTTCGATGCCGGATACGCACGAATTAAGGTGTCATTGCCCAACTATCCATTTGATCGCCAACGCTACTGGCTGGATGTACCGAAGGTGGATAAGGAACCACATGGACAAGTACACACGGCATCTCCGCGCTCGAATGGAAAGTCACATGAAGGGCATGAAGAGTTAATCGCCAGCGGCAATGGGAGCAGGAAACCGTCAAAGCGTGAACCCGATCCCATTCCGCAATCACCTGCAATGGGTGATCAAAAGGATCTGAATCATGCCGCACTGCTGACCATCGACCCGCAGGGGCGGCAGAAAGCCATCGAGGAATTCATCCAGAAGCAAGCCGCGCTCGTACTTGGCATGGACGTGTCCAGGTTGAACATCCAACATCCCCTCGATACGCTGGGCCTGGATTCGCTGATGGCGATGGAACTCAAGAACAGGTTGGAATCGAAACTCGGAGTCCAACTGCCCGTGTCGAGTCTTCTTCAGGGTCCGACGATCTCCGGACTGGTCACGCAACTCCTTGAGCATGTCGACGATCCGGGCGGCGGGAATGCAGTGATCCCATCGCAATCCACCGATGGATTTCATCCACTTACGCACAACCAACAGGCCATGTGGTTCCTCAACGAGTTGATGCCTGACGGCATTTCGTTTAACGTTTCGGGCGCGGTGCGTGTGCTCGGTGAGTTTGATCGCGACGCCATCCGCCGCGCGTTTCTGGAATTGATGAAGAGACATGCGGTATTGCGGACAACATTCCGTGTGGTCGATGGAATGCCCATGCAACGCGTACACGCCCGCCTGCCGCTGCCGATCATTGAATTGGATTCGACCGGTTGGACGGAAGAGGCGCTTCAATCTGGTCTTGAAGAGTATGCATTTCGTTCCTTCGATCTCGAACACGAACCCGCATTTCGCGTCGTCCTGTATCGTCGATCGGCGAACGAAACAGTGGCGCTCATTGCCGTCCATCACATCATCACCGATTTCTGGTCCATGACACTGCTGGCATCCGAAATCATGGCGCTGTATGCTGCTGAGAAGACCGGGCAGTCCGCGGACCTGCCGGAACTCCATAGCACGTATATCGACTTTGCTCATTGGCGCAATGAGACACTTGCCGGTCCTGAGGGAAATCTCCATTGGGAATACTGGCGGGATTTCCTGGCAGGTGAGCTGCCCATCCTGAACCTTCCCACCGACAGGCCGCGTGCCCCCATTCAATCATTTCATGGTGAAACAAAGCATCTGCACATCGATGCCGGGTTAACACAGCGACTCAAGGAACTTGCCTCCGCTAACGGAGCGACGCTGTACATGACCCTGCTGGCCTGCTTCCAGATCTTTTTGCATCGCCTCACGGGCCAGACCGACATCCTTACCGGCTCAGCCATGGCTGGAAGGACACACCCGAACCTTGCGGGACTCATGGGATATTTTGTAAACCCCGTGGGGATGCGCGCCGACTTCACGAATAGCCCCAGTTTCATAACCCTCCTCGATCAGGTTCGTAAAACAGTGCTGGGCGCCCTGGATCATCAGGATTTTCCACCCGCCCTGCTGGCAGAGCGCCTGCAGATTGTCCATCGAGATGCAAGCCGTCCACCTCTGTTCGAAACCACATTCATTTACGAAAAAGCACATGTGGATCGGGTGCGGGATTTGAATTCGTTGGCATTGGGCATCCCCGGCGCACGTTTCCAAATGGGCGACCTGACACTCGAATCGATGAGCCTGTTACGGCAGCCTTCGCAATTCGACCTGACCCTGATGATGGCGGAAACCGGCGACGAATTATCCTCGGCTTTGATCTACAACCCCGAGTTGTTCGACGCTGCCACAATTCAGGATATGCTGGAACATTTTTACACACTCCTGCAAAACATAACCGCCGATCCGAATAAACAGGTATCCACCCATTCCTTATTAAGCGAATCGGAAGAGCGGCATATCCTAGTGGACTTGAACCAGACGCACACCGAATACCCCCGCGACCTGTGCATTTATGATTTGATTCAGGAACAGGTGGAACGCACGCCCGGTGCCATTGCCGCTCAATTTGAAGATCAGAGTCTGACGTATAAAGAACTGGATTGGCGCGCAAGCCAGGTGGCCGATGTACTGGCCGCCAATGGCGTTAAACCCGGGACACTTGTGGGCATCTTTGTGAACCGCTCACTGGAGATGCTTGTCGGATTGCTGGGAATTCTCAAGGCAGGCGGGGCATATCTACCCCTCGATCCATCCTACCCGAAGGACCGGCTGGCCTTTATGCTTGCAGATTCCGAAGCTTCCCACGTGATCACGCACACGAGTCTGGTATCGGACCTGCCTCACAACAATGCGAATGTATTGTGCATCGATGCCCTCGAACAATGGAAACAATCCACCAAAAACAGGCGATCAAAGCAGGCAGATAGTCGCCCCAAACCGGACGACCCGGCATATGTCATCTACACATCGGGATCGACTGGAAAACCGAAAGGCGTCCCAATCCATCAACAGGCTGTTGTTAATTTGCTGTGCTGCATGCGCCAGAGTTTGGGGATCGATTCCAACAGCATTCTGCTGGGTGTAACCACTCTTTCCTTTGATATTGCAGTGGCCGATCTTATCCTGCCTTTTACCGCAGGCGCCCGCCTCGTAATCGCCAGCGCTGAGGTCGCGGCAGACGGACATCTTCTTGCGCAAGCCCTCACCGACTCACAAGCCACCTTCATGCAAGCCACGCCGGCCAGTTGGAGGCTGCTCCTGGAGGCGGGCTGGCAGGGCAGGGACAGCCTGACAATCGTGAGCACCGGGGAGGCGCTATCCACCGATCTGGCGGGGCAGCTGCTGAAGCGTTGTGCACAATTATGGAATCTCTACGGTCCGACCGAAACCACGGTATGGTCCACGATATACCAGGTTCCACCGGAGAACAAACGAGGGGTCTCCAATATTGTCCTGATAGGCAAACCGGTTGCCAATACACAAATTTACATTTTGGATTCGAACCTCCGGCCGGTCCCGATGGGGATGATCGGTGATCTCTATATAGGCGGGGAAGGAGTCAGTCTTGGGTATTTGAATCGTCCTGAACTCACCGCCGAACGCTTTATCAAAAACCCGTTCGAAGCATCGTCGACGATTTACAAAACCGGCGACCTGGCGCGTTATCTCCCGGACGGAAACATTGAATATTTTGGCCGAAGCGACTATCAGGTAAAAATCCGGGGCTTTCGCATCGAAATCGGAGAGGTGGAGTCAGCCCTGGCTGCGCACCCGGATGTGCGGCAGGTTGTGGTGGTCGCTCGGAAGGCGGGTTCATCAGACGCGAGTCTTGTCGCATACGTGGTGCCGGAACCGGCTGGGAAAGAGGCGGACATAAATCAACTCCGCGCGTACCTGCGTACAAAACTTCCCGAGT
This sequence comes from Anaerolineales bacterium, assembly GCA_035514655.1. Classification (GTDB taxonomy): domain Bacteria; phylum Chloroflexota; class Anaerolineae; order Anaerolineales; family Villigracilaceae; genus Defluviilinea. The sequence continues at coordinate 10,453 of DATKAU010000146.1, read as the reverse complement.
ATATGATCCCGGCCTCCTTTGTGATACTGGATGCGATGCCACTGACACCCAATGGCAAGGTAGACCGTAAAGCCCTGCCGGTTCTGACACAGGACCAGCTCGCCACACGGGCTGAGTATGTGCCGCCTCGCACGGAGGAGGAACGGGCCATTGCTGCCATTTGTGCAGAAGTGCTTAATCTGGAACGCGTGGGCTTATATGATAATTTCTTCGATCTCGGTGGCAACTCGCTCATCGCCACCCGCCTGATCTTCCAACTGCAGGAACATTTCCAGGTTCGGATTCCTCTCGTACGCCTGTTCGAATCTCCAACCATGGAGGGTCTGGCAATGGCCATTGCCGACGCACGCACAAAGCCGGCAATGGATGATATGTATGGCGTCGTTACGTTGGACCAACTTAAAAGCGATGTGGTGTTGGACAACGCCATCCGCGCCAGTGGCAATCCCACCGCCCATCAACCACCGAAACGGATACTGCTCTCTGGAGCGACGGGCTTTTTAGGTGCGTATCTTCTCAAGGGTCTGCTTGATAAAACGGATGCGGATGTAACCTGCCTGGTGCGGGCGGAAAATGCCGGGGTCGGACTTGAAAGGCTGAAGAAGAACCTCGAATATTACCAGCTTTGGGATGACACGTTGACCGCACGCATTCACATCCTGCCCGGGGATTTGGATCGTCCCCGCTTCGGGCTCACCGAGTCTGAGTTCGAACCACTTGCGGAGGAACTCGACGCAATCTACCATAATGGCGCCATGGTGAATTTTGTCTATCCATATCACGCGCTCAAGCCCGTAAATGTGGACAGTACTCACGAGATATTGCGCCTCGCAAGTTCGAAAAAAATAAAACCGGTCCACTTCGTTTCATCCGTGTCTGTCTTCATGAAGGGTGATTTGCGTGAGAGAGGTATCTGTTACGAGAACGCAAACCTCGACGAGGTCGGGGTCCCCTTTGGAGGGTATGGGCAGAGCAAGTGGGTGGCGGAAGGCCTGGTTCACGCCGCCGCTGAGCGGGGCATCCCAATGACGATATTCCGACCCGACAACATCCTCGGCGATCGGCGGACCGGAATCCTCAACACGAGCGATATGACATACAGCCTTGTGCAGGCAATCTTCAAGATGGGCGCCGTCCCGGACATTGAAATCATGGGCAGCGTCGTCCCCGTGGATTTTGTCAGTGAAGCAATCCTGCATCTTTCCATGCAGCCTGCCTCGCTCGGAAAAACGTTTCATCTTTCCACGGTGAAACAGTCCAATTTCATCGAAATCTTCAGGATGGTTTCGGAGAAAGGTGTGCCGATCCGGCGGCTTCCGTTTACAGAATGGAAGACGGATTATTACAATCTTGCAAAACAATTTCCCGACGAGGCATTCCATGCCTTCCTGCCGCTGGTCAATCAGGTTGGCAAGGATCGGTTAAGTCTGCCGCGGCTCGATTTGACCAACACGATATCCGGGTTGGAAGGTTCCTCCATCAACATTCCCTCGCTGGATGCCGACCTGGTTGACACCTATCTAAAGTATTTCATCCGGTCCGGGTTGATCTCCATAACAGACCCCTCGTTGGTATCTGCCGGTGAGCTCAACGGCAGGCGCGCACCGGAGATCCTTCCTTGACGGATCTTGTGGAAGATATCGTTCAAGCATCTCGACATTCAACCAGGGACAATCGTTGGTATGTTTGTCCACGGCCGAATCCTGGCGCTGAATTTCGCCTGTTCGTTTTTCCCTTCGCCGGGGGCGGACCTTCGGCCTTTACAAGTTGGTCCGATGGATTTCCCGGAAATGTCGAGGTCCATTTCGTTCACTATCCGGGGAGGGGGTCCAGGTACAACGAACCACCCATCCGCAACTTAAATGCTCTCGTCGACAATCTCTTGCAAACCATCCAGCCGCTGACTGGGAAACCATTCGCATTCTTCGGTCACAGCATGGGAGGGCTGATCGCATTTGAGCTTGCCCGTCAATTGCGAGGAAGGAATCTGCCGGAACCACGCATCTTGTTTGTTTCCGCGTGCGGCGCGCCGCAAATCCTTGATCCCCACCCCCCGATTCATTCTCTTCCGGATTCTGAATTTCTAGAATCGCTGAAGAAACTCAACGGCATCCCGTCAGAGGTGTTGCAGCACCCTGAAATGATACAGCTGCTTACCCCGATGATCCGCGGCGATTTCGAAGCGGTCGAAACCTATCGTTTCAACCACGGCGAAAATCCATTGGGCTGTTCGATCATCGCATTTGGCGGCACAGAGGATCAGCGTATAAGTCACGAACGACTCGAAGGATGGGCTTTTCAGACCAGTTCGAGATTTGAAACAAAATACTTTCCAGGCGATCATTTCTTTGTAAACAGCGCAAAGGAATCCATCCTGCAATATATGGCTTTGGAGATCCGGGCCTTATTTGCAAAGAACGTATCATCCATCTAATCCAATTGTTCGCCGGAGATTCCCGTGCGCGTTAAAAATGAACCCTTCCTTCTGTGGATCAACAAACTGGTCTGGCCTTTATTCTATTTGCGGCATCAGGGAAAGTCAGCTGTGATGGTGAAGGAGGATGGTGCCCGGTTTTGGGTCAGGGTAAACACATCCGACCTGCTCATCGTCTGGGAAATCTGGAGGGCAAAAGCCTACGATGATGTGCGCATCCCAATCAGCAAAGGGGATATCGTCGTCGACTTGGGCGCCCATATTGGTTCGTTTGCCGTGCGTGCGGCAAAACGGGCAGGGCAGGTATATGCCTACGAAGCCTCGAGTAAAAATTTTATGCTGCTTGGGGAGAACCGGCAGCTCAACGGGCTGGACAACCTGTACATCGAAAATAGCGCAGTATCGGACCGGCGCGGTCCGATGACCCTGTACCGGCCCGCTGACAATGGTATGCTGAGTTCCCTCTGGCATGAATCAGGCAGATTTATGGAGACGGCGCAAGCCATTCCATTCTCCGATATTTTCACGGATCATGATATTGAGCGGATCGATTTATTGAAGATCGATGTGGAAGGCGGGGAGTACGATATCTTATTGAACTGCCCCGAAGATACGCTTGCAAAAGTGCAACGGATCGTCATGGAATATCATGAGTTTGACCTGGACAAGAGGAACCACCGGGATTTGGTAAACCGGTTGAATATACTGGGGTTTACCGTTGTTGTGGAAAAGGGCGTATCCTCGATGATGGATTGGTTCGGGGCGTGGTTCGGCGGCAGAATTCTCAGGACCGGGATTATCAAGGCATGGCGGGAATAGATTCCAGCCGTCGGTAAATTAAAGAAGATATGTCCGAATCGACATGGTCGCTTCATCCTGAAGACTGGGATGTGCAACTGCATCAGGTGGATATCTGGCGCATCCATCTAAACCTATCCATTGATCCCGTCAAGCCGCATGAATCTGTACTTTCGGCGGAGGAAACCCAACGCGCGGCAGGATTCCACTTCCCTCGGGACAGAAACCGGTTCATTCTCGCCCACCGAGCGATGCGTGAGATTCTTGCGCAGTATCTCAACTGCCGCCCTGAACAACTGGATTTTTCCACAAACGAGTATGGGAAACCATCGCTCTCTGACCGCAACCTTCAATTCAATCTCTCGCATTCCGGGACCTTTGCCCTACTTGCCGTTTCACCTCTTCACAAAGTCGGCATTGATGTGGAGCAGGCACGCCTGGAAGTGGAGATTGAAAGCCTTGGCCGACGTTTCTTTTCGCAATCGGAGTACAGCGAGTTGATGGTCGTCCCCCGCGAACAACGGGTTGCTGCGTTTTACAGGTACTGGACTCTCAAGGAGGCTTACATCAAAGCACAAGGACTCGGGTTATCCCTGCCATTGGATAGTTTTGATGTTTCCCTCACCTCAAAAAAGTCCGTAAACCTCAAAGCAACGCGACCGGATCCCAATGAAGCTTACCGGTGGACTTTGTTATCGCTGGAAGTTGATCCGGATTATGCAGGAGCCGTGGCTGTGGAAAACAACAGTCCGGAGTTCAGGCATTGGGACTGGAATTCTCTGGCAGCGGAATAGCACCACGCTGCATCCCAATTTGGATTAGATCAACCCGCGTTTTCCCATATCTAATTAATATAGGGTTGAATGGCTTGAATGACCTTTTGAATGCCCTCTTCCGCCAAAATTTTGGCGCCGATGATTTCCGCATTGTGTTTCATGGCCTGATCATGGATCGCCATTGAAATTGCCTGTGCAAGCCGTTCCTGCGAAAGTTTTTTTCGGGTGATGGGATGCGGTCCCGCACCAAGTTCTGCAATTCGTCTTCCCCAATAATTCTGATCTCCAAAATGTGAGATGACAATATTCGGTACTCCCGCACTCAACCCCGCGCCGGTCGTTCCAATTCCTCCGTGGTGGACAATCGCCGCCATTTGGGGAAACAGCCATTGATGCGGGATATCCTTGATCGGGAAAATGTTATCAGGTAATTGTTGACCGACTCCCAAGCCACTCCACCCTGCTGCCAGAACAGCTCGTTGACCCGTCTCTGCCAATGCCTTGACGATGATATCGGTTGTCGCCTGATTGTTCTTCAGGCTTCCCATGCTTCCAAACCCGATATAGAGTGGACGTCTGCCCGATTGGATGAAGTTTGTCAGACCCGGGTCGGGCATCCAGCCGGGGTTTGGTTTCAAAAACCAATACCCGCAAAGGACGACATTTCCGGGTAGATCAATTGCCTCGGGAATGACCGTCGGGCTGTATCCGCACAAGATGGGGAATTGTTCGTCCATGATCTTTTTGAAGGGACCGATGAACGAGATGTGTTCCTTCCCCCTCCAAAATTTCCGCAATTCCGGTAGAAACACCTGCCAGGATATCTGATTAACCACCAGGTGGGTGAATAAATTGAAGGTTTTACTGGGGCTGTAATGGATGTTCGAAAGGATGGCAGGATACGATCGGGTGGGTACCGGGTGCAGGGTCGCAGGGATGCAAGGGATCTCCAGATATCTGCCAAAATAATATACGAAGGGCAGGGCATAACTGTTGTAAATAATCAAATGACTCCCCTTGCATGCATGTAGTGAATCAACAAGGAGTTGGTGAACGACAGGCCTCACTGCGCGGATGGTTCTCAGGGCAAGTTGAATCGCGGAGTCCGAGTCCAACCAGGCTCGCGCCCGGGGGTTATGAATGATTTCAAAAGAGTCCACCTGGATGGGAAAAAAGTCGAGATCGTACCTCGCCCCTAGGCTGGCAAAATTCGAATTTGCTGCAAACCTGACGCTATATCCCTCGTTTTTTAACCCCACGGCAAGGGCGAGGTAGGGTTGAACATCCCCTTGTGAACCGGCCGCTAAAATTGTAATTTGCATGCTCGTCGAATGCAGGGATTGATCCGATTAATATCGCCCCACAATCAGGACCGCGTTACTCCCGCCGAACGCAAACGAATTGCTCATGATGGTATGTAGAGGCAGATTCCGTTTCCCCTCCGTCACGTAATCCAGGTCGCATTCAGGGTCGGGGACCTTGTAATTGATCGTCGGCGGAACCACCTGATCACGCAAGGAGAGGATGCACCCGATCAACTCGAGTGCGCCACTCCCCGCGATGGAATGCCCGAACGCGGCTTTATTTCCAACGACCGGAATTTCGTAGGCTCGTTCACCGAAGACTTCCTTGATGGCGTTCGTCTCGTTTTTATCGTTCCACTCGGTGCCTGTAGCGTGGGCGTTGATGTAATCGATATCCTCGATGGTCATGCCTGCATCGTCCAGCGCGCGGTGCATCGCCAGCACGGGACCCCGCTGGTTCGGCTGGGTAAGGTGATGGCTGTCCGCGCTGGCGCCGTAGCCTTTGATCTCCGCAAGGATCGGAACGCCGCGCTTCAAGGCGTGACTCTCGGATTCGAGGATTATGATCCCCGCCCCTTCGCCCAGCACCATGCCGTCTCTGTCCGCGCTGAATGGACGGCACGCCTCTGCGGGATTGCCCTCCCGCGTGGTAACCGCGCGCAGAGCCATCCATGACGCCACCACCGCAGGCGCAAAGGGACTGTCCGCCGCACCGGTCACGGCAACCTGAAGACTGCCGTTGCGAATCATGCCGAATGCATGACCGATCGAATGCGCAGCAGTGGAACACGCGGCGTCCACGTTGACCAACGGACCTCGAAACCCATATTTGATCGAGATATTCGAGCCGGGTCCGAGGTTCATCGATATCGGAATCGTAAAGGGAGTTAATCGTTCGGAGGTGTAGAATGTCTTGAAGAATCCATCGGCAGCACTGTAGCCTCCGATCGAACTGCCCACCATGATCCCTACATCGTCGCGGGAAATATTTCCATCGTCAATACGCGCCTGTGTGACCGCTTCAGCCGCGGCAACCAGACCCAGTTGGGAGGAGCGGCTCATCCGCCGCGCATCTTTTGCATCGAAGTGTGTTTCGCCCCCCAGGTCTTGCACGATCGCCCCGATATCCGTTTGCATGCCTGAAAAGATTCCGCCCTCCAGCGACTGCACACCAGATTTGCCCGAGATCAACGCCTGCCAAAACTCCTCAACCCGGCAACCCAGCGGACTGGCAATGCCCATCCCTGTGACCACCACCCGTTCAGTCTTTCCAGTCATCCGTGTCTCCTTCGGTGATCAATATCATTTTCAAACCAGCACCGCTTTTCGTTATAAAATAATCTGACTAAAGTCATGAAATTCTAACATAATTATCGCAGTACAATTGTTGGATGAAGCGACCGTACGTTTTCATCAACGTCGCAATGACCGCCGACGGCAAGATTGATACAGCGGCGCGCAAAGGCGCGGCGATCTCATCGCCGCGTGACAGGGAACGCGTGGATACACTGCGCGCCGAATCAGACGCGGTGCTCGTGGGCGGGCGGACTCTCCTCGATGAAGATCCGAAATTAACCGTCAAATCGGAGGCGCTGCGCTCGGAGCGAATCGCGCGAGGCCTGACGCCGAATCCGATCAAAGTGGGGATTGTGTCGGAGGCAAACATCCCGATTCATTCAAAATTCTTACGCGAGGGACCCGCGCGGGTCGTAATATTCACCACAAACCGGACATCTAAAGACAGACTTGACCCGCTCCGATCCCTGGGCACGGAAGTATTTGTCGATATGGGTGGCCGTGTGGATTTGACACAGATGATGAATACGCTCGCCGAACTCGGCGTGAAGCGTTTGATGGTGGAGGGCGGCGCGACTCTCAATTTCGAATTGCTCCGGCTTGGGCTCGTGGATGAGGTGAATACGTTCGTTGCGCCGATGATCTTCGGGGGAGAATCCGCTCCCACGCTCGCGGCGGGCGCGGGCTTCGAAAGAAACGAAGCTGTCCCGTTGAAATTGATGGATGTGGAGAGATGGGATGACGGCGGAGTCTTGTTAAAATACCTGGTACAGAGGTCCAAATGATTAACGATTTGCATGAAAAATTCGACGTGTTGCTTCAAACCGAAGGCGACCATGAATGCGAGGGAATCGGAAAAGACAAGGTGTGCGTGCGCGTGGTGGCGATGGCTGAACTTCCCACGCGCTATGGCGAGTTTCACATCATCGCGTTCGAGAACAACCGCGACGGCAAGGAGCATGTTGCCATTGTGAAAGGCGATGTGATCGGCGCAAAAGATGTACCCGTGCGCCTGCACTCGGAATGTTTGACGGGCGACGCCCTCGGGTCGCTGCGCTGCGATTGCCGCGACCAGCTTGAGGCATCGTTGAGGATCATCGGCGGCATGGAACGCGGCATGGTGTTGTATCTGCGCCAGGAGGGACGCGGCATCGGGCTGACTAATAAGATTCGCGCCTACAGCCTGCAGGATCAGGGGCTGGATACGGTGGAGGCGAACCATGCGCTTGGCTTCCGCGACGACGAACGCGATTACTCCGTCGCCGCGCACATGCTCATGTCGCTCAAGATCGAATCGGTGCGGTTGATCACCAACAACCCAAGGAAGATTCAACAACTTGTTGATTACGGCATCAAGGTGACGGATCGCATTCCTCATATCATGGAGCCGAACGAGTACAACCGTTTTTATCTCGAGACGAAAGCCGCCAAGTCGGGTCACCTGATCGATTTCCACGGCAGAAAACACCTGCCCGAGCAAAGCGACCGGCCATACATCAAGGGCATGAGCGAACTGGAAGTGGGCGTGTTGAATGAATAGCCCTTCGTCATCGTCCCCGCGGGACTCCGCTCAGGGCAGAGTCATCGTCATCACGGGGGCAACCGGCGCGCTCGGCAGTAAAACTGCGCATGCATTTGCGTCACGCGGGCATTCACTGGCACTTCTCGATTTCGATCAGGCGAAATTGGATTCCCTCGCCCGCGCATTGAACCTGCCCGGTGATCGACTCTTCAGCTCGATCGTCGATCTGCGCGATGAGCAAGCGGTTCACTCCGCCGCCGGGGCTGTTGCCGCCAAATTCGGCTCGGTCCACGCTGTAATCCATCTCGTCGGAGGCTGGCTGGGCGGCAAAACGATCCCCGAAACCACCATAGACGATTTCAACTCCATGTTTGGCCAGCATGTGTGGACGACATTTTATTTATTCCAGGCATTTTCCCCGCTCCTTGCAAAAAGCGGCTGGGGACGTGTGATCACCGTCTCTCCCTCCACTGTGTCGAATCCGCTGCCAAAACGCGGAGTCTATACCGCCGCCAAAGCCGCGCAGGAAAACCTGATGCTTACACTCGCCGCTGAACTTAAAGAGTCCAACGTCACTGCAAATATCATTCAGGTGAAAGCCATCGATGTTGAAAACAAAGGCACGGGCACAACGCCTGATGAGATCGTCGCCGCGATGTTGTATCTGTTCTCGGAAGAAGCGGGGAAAATCACCGGCGCTAGGATACCTCTGTATTAAACGAAAACTTCCGAAGCCTGTGAGGCTTCGGAAGTTTTTGAATACAGATTGATTACGGCTCGCTGACCTGAAACAAGTCCATCTCGATCTGAATGGGTAGTACGTCAAACGAGGAAACGGACACTCCAACCTGTCCGCTGCGGAGGGCGTACGCCCGTTCCGTAATGGATTTAACATCATCGCCGTTGATCCGCAGGGAGAGTTCATCCCCCTCACAAGTTATGGAATATTCGTTCACATCCCTGCCTGTCTTGATCGAGTTCGAACCACCATTGGTGATCAGGTTGTATCCGATATCACCGTTGCTGTCCACTTCGGCGTACAGGATGTCATATAACCCGTTGTTGGCGATGTTAAACTCATACCAGCCCACATCCGGATCGTACCGGCAGACCAGGCTGACCGAGTTGTTGTTCCTGCCGCGGTTATCCGCGATCACTTCGACGGTCACATCCTCATATTCGAAGGCGTTGTAAAACAGGTAATAATAGACCTGTTCACTATCGAAATCCCAGTGAAGTTTCCCATCCCTGGCTTCCACGGTGACCTTGTCCGGGTCTGACGAATTGGAACCTGTCACCGTAAAAATAGACCAGTCGTCTGAAAGTGGCGAGTCGAATTCCTCGGTGAAGAACTCCTGGGCTTGTGGAACTGGGGGTTGAGTCGGCTGGGGAGCCGCAGTGGGGGGATCGGGTTGTGGCGGCTGCGTCGGCGGTTGCTGCTGGGGCTGAGTGGGTGGTTGTTGTTGAGGCGGGACAGGGGTATCGCTGGCTCCCAGACTGCAAGCCAGCCCGACAATCAGGACAAAACATGTCAGAAATAAGAAGGGCTTGAAGGTTTTCATCACTTCCTCCGGGTTGGGTTTTCCACAAGTATAAGGCATGAAGCAGGCAATATGCAACCATTTGATGAAAACATTTCCGGCAAAAAGGCCGTGGATTATGGTACATTCATGCCGACATGTCCCTTTTCGCCATTGTCATCCTCATCGTCAGCGCTGTGCTCCACACCTCATGGAACCTGCTCATTAAACAAGCGGAGGACAAGTACATCGTCACATACTGGATGGTGGCATTCGGGGGAATATTCGCCTTCATCGCGCTGTTCTTCACGGGGCTGCCGCCGCGCGAGCTCTGGGTCTTTGCGGTGATCAGCGTATGCATCGAAGTGATCTACTTCACTGCCCTGTCGTATGCATATCATGACAACGACTTTTCTCTGATCTACCCCGTGGCGCGCGGGGCGGCACCCGCCTTTCTCGTGGTGTGGTCGTTTGTCTTCCTGCACGAACGTCTGACCATAGGCGGAACGATCGGTCTCATTCTGATCATCGGCGGGCTGGTGATCATCGGTGTCAACACACTGACCCAGGCGCATGTGACTCATGTGCACTTCAAGGGCGTGGCTGTCGCTCTCTTCATCGCCCTGCTGATCTCGATCTATTCCGCGATTGACGGCGCTGCGGTGCAAAATGGGTACGCCCTGCCGTATGTGATGAGCATGTTTGCCCTCGTGCCGGTCGTGACCACGCCACTGATCTTTCGCCAATACGAGTGGATACGGATCAAAGATTCATTGGTCAGGCAGCCCTTCCGCGTGCCGCTG
>DATKAU010000145.1:0-8125 GCA_035514655.1 Anaerolineales bacterium | reverse complement strand
GAGGTTGAACGTTGTATAGATCGCGGCACGGCGTCCCATCTTCCATTTCTCATGCAGGTCAGGCACGTGATCGAGGTTCCGTTGATCAAGCCTGAGATACGCGTACACAATGCTTGCCGCAGTCTGCATCCAGATAAGGATCCACAACAACCAACCCGCATGATCGTAATCGCCGATCCCGATCCAATATGCTGCAGGCGCCGCCAACGATAGCGCGCCTGTGGCAACGATCTCCACACCGGCCTGCCTGCGTTCGTCGCGTTGACTGACGAGATAGAGATGCCACCCGAAGATCAACGCGCCCGGTACAGCGAGATAGATCACATACCCGAACCCTTCAAGGACGAGCGCAAGTATGGCGAGTGCACAGATGAAAAGATATACCCCAAACCAGAAGCGCGCCGGAGTGAGGTCGTCTTTCCCGCGGCGTCCCGACATGATCTTGACCAGCATGGTAGCGGGCTGGCGGAGCATGAACGCCGCCAGCGCGGCAACGATGAGATTGAAGGAGGCATAAAAAAATGTGTTGCCTGCAAAGAGGCCGATCAACAGCGGGCTGAGGATGAACACCCACGATCCGTGATCCTGCGGGACGGCGACATGCCTGAGAAATATTCCGCTTTGCATGTTGGTAATTATATTCGGGTTTGTGTGTGCTAGAATCGGAATCATTCCCGGATATGGTGAGAGAACGATTCATTTCCCTGCTGAAGATCAGGCCGGAGGAAGCTCACCTCGCGGCATTGATGGCTGTATTATTCCTCGCCGTTCAGGCGGGGCAGGGGATCGGGGAGAACGCGGCGTTCGCGCTGTTCCTCTCACGCCTCGATGTGAACCTGCTTCCGTACATGTACATGGGGCTGGGGGTCGTTGTATTTTTATGTGCCTCCGTATATTCTTCCAGCTTAAGTCGTTTCCAGAATGCGAGTGTAGTCACCTATCTGCTCGCCGGGGCAATCCTGCTATTTTTGGCGGAGTGGATCGCCATTGTGTATTTCGATCTGCCGATTTATTCCGCTCTCTGGCTGACGACCTTCGGTATGAGCGTGATTGTCGGAACATTAGTATGGACGGTGGCGGGCGAAGTTTGCGATGCACGCCAGGCGAAGCGCCTGTTCCCGTTGTTCACCAGCATGGGGATCCTTGGGAGTGTGATCGGAAACGCCCTCACGGGTGTGGTTGCCAATCTGTTGGGAACCGAGTCGCTGGTGTTGTTGTATGCGATCCTGCTGGGGGTCGGGTTCCTCGCGACTCGTTTCATCGTGCGCAGGTATTTCAAGCCCAAGACGATCATGACCAATGCGCGCTTCAACCTGCTCAACGATGTGCAGGCAGGGTATGAATTTGTCAGTCAATCAGGTTTATTCAGGCTGGTGGCGATCACATCGATTTTGTATTCGGTGTTGTTCTTCGCCGTGGACTTTCCGTTCAGTGAGACGCTCTCCTTGCAATTTGAGGGGGATGAGGCTGGGTTGGCGGGCTTTAAAGGCACATTTACCGGCATCACAACGCTGGTTACATTTCTGGTTTCCTTATTGCTGGCAAACAGGCTCTACACGCGGCTGGGTATCGTCAACAGCATTTTGATCATGCCGATTACATACATCGTCGGCTTTGTCGTCTTTTATTTCAGTTTCAATATTCAAGGTGCTGTATTCGCGCGGTTTTCACAGTTGGTCGTATTGGGCGGTTTGCTCGGCACAGCGTGGAATGCGCTGTTCAATGTCGTCCCCTCAGAACGGCGCGGACAGGTGCTGGCGTTCAATAACGGCGTGCCCGCGCAGATCGGCGTGATCGTCTCCGGTTTGTTGATTATTCTTGGCAAACAATTTCTGGATACTAAAGTGGTGTTGCTGCTGGGCGTGGCGGCGGCGACACTGACGATCTACCTCACGTGGAAGATGGTCCCGGCATATGGGCAGGCGCTGGTGGATGCGTTGCGCGCCGGACGCGCGGAAGTCTTCAGCGAGGACGATCAGGCATTCGTCGTTTATCAGGACAACCCGGCAGCGATTCAGGTCATCCTCGGCGCGCTGAACGATCCGAAGGCATTTACACGGCGCCTTGCTGTCGAGATGCTGGCAAAGATGGATATCCGTCTTGCCGTCCCTGATCTCCTGCCGCGGCTATCGGATTCGGATGCGAGCGTGCGCGCCGCGGCAATTGTGGCGCTGGCGAAACTTGGATCGAAATCAATGGTGAACCAGATCATTCGCGGTCTCGACGACCCGGACGATTTTGTGCGCGAACAGACGCTCACGGTTCTTCCTGAGCTGGAGGTTGATCCAACGCCCGAGCTGATCCGCGTCCTTGGCCGTTTGCTCAAAGGTCCCAGCCTCGAGATCCGCGGGCACGCCGCGGTGGTGTTGACCTTCTTCGGCGAAGGCAAGCGCGCCACGCCCGTGCTTGCGAGCCTGCTCAATTCCGATGATCCTGAAAGCCGGCGCATTGCGCTTGATTCGCTGGGACATATCCTCTCGAACAGCAAGACGAGATCCTCTCTTCCCTTGATGCCGATCCGCATCCTCGACGCGATCGACGATCCATCGCCGATGGTGCGCCGAGAGGCGATCCGCGTGGCTACGTTGTTGGATATCGATGAAGTCTGTGACAGGGTGGCGGCGCGGCTTGCGGATGAAGATACCGGGGTGAGGAAAGCCGCGTCAGCATCGTTGAAGCAAGCCTGGCCAAGGTCCCGACGCGTACTTGTCCCGATCCTTGAAAAAGCCGATGGCGTATTAATCGATTCTACATTGGATTCGATCCCGCCCGGCGACCTGGAAATTCTGGATACCCTCCGTCGCTTTATTCAGGGCGAGGTCTCAAACATTCGAAATTCGCGTTCGTTAATTGCGTCCTTTCCTCAGGATGGCGGAGGAGCCGTCAGACTCCTTGTGCAAACCCTGCATAGTCGCGAAGCCTCGAGTGAGGAACGGTTGATCAAGGCGATCGGTTTGTTTGGGAACCCGCGCGCCATGGAACTGGTGCGGAAAAGCATGAACGCGGGTAATGCCTCGGCGCGTGCCTCTGCCTTGGAGGCACTCGAGACTCTCGGTGACAGGGAGATCACACAGGAAGTGTTGCCGATTTTGGATCGCGGCGGCGTGTTTCAGGCGGAGAAGGATCTGGCGATGGATACGCGCGAGACGATCCTCTCCCTCTTGAAGGAAAGCGATTACTGGCTGCGCGCGCTCGCGGCGCGATCGGTCCCCGAACTCGGTTTCACCGAGTTCAAACCCGTACTGAAGGTGCTGCGCCGCCACCCGGTGCAGTTTGTGCGCCATGCCGCACGCGATGCGCTTGCCCGATTGGAAGGTGATGTAACCATGAAGACCATGAAAACCCTCTCGACTCTCGAACGGATTCTACTCTTGCGCGAAGTGCCAATGTTCTCGAAGTTATCGCCGGAGGATCTCGAGAAGATCGCAGGGATCGCGCACGAGCAATTGTTCCCCAGCCGCGCGGTGATCTGCCGCGAAGGCGACCCGGGGAATACGCTGTATATAATAGTCACGGGCAGCGTGGATGTGATCATCGCCGCTGGCCGCAAGGAGAGCATCATTGCCTCACGTGGTCCCGGAGAGTTCGTCGGCGAGATGGCAATCCTCGAGTCGATGCCACGGTCCGCGACGCTCCGTGCTCGCGGCGAAGTGCGCATGTTGTTGATCGAGGGTGGGGCGTTTAATTCGATCATGATGGATCGCCCGGAGGTGGCGATCTCCGTGTTGAAGCATATGTCAAGCCGGGTGCGCGAGATCAATGAGCGGATCGGCGCAGGTTCCGGCGGATAAAATTCATTTCAAGGAGAGAAGTTCAAATGGCAAACAAGAAAAAGATCGAAGACCGGGAGAAGGAGCAGGCAGCGCAGAAGACCGTACGTACAATCCGCATGGTTGGGATTGCTGTTGTGGTCGTCATCGTGCTGGCGCTCGCCTACATGGGTATTAGAAATCCTGGGTCCGGAGCATCGTCGGATGCCCCGGAGTCTGGCTCGCAGCAATACGCTGCGCCTCCGCCCATGACGATAGACACGTCGAAAAACTATACTGCGACCTTCAGGATGGAAAACGGCGGTGAATTTACAGTTCAACTCTTCGCGGATAAAGCCCCTGTAACGGTGAACAGCTTTGTCTTCCTTGCGCGCGATGGGTTTTATGATGGCGTAACATTCCATCGTGTGATTGATGGTTTTATGGCGCAGGGCGGTGACCCGACCGGGACTGGGGCAGGTGGACCCGGATATTTGTTCGAAGATGAATTCGACCCCGAATTGGTCTTTGACCGTGCAGGATTGCTCGCCATGGCAAACTCGGGACCGAGTACAAATGGCAGCCAGTTCTTTATCACATACGATGCAACGCCGCACCTGAATGGGCTGCATACCATCTTCGGCGAGGTGATTGATGGGATGGATGTTGTCAACGCCATCGCTCGGCGCGAGCCGGGATCGAACATCCCCGGCGATGTGATTGAGACGATTACGATCAGTGAGGAATAAACGAAATAGAAACAAGCGAAGACGCCCTCATAAAAATTGAGGGCGTCTTTTCATTTCATATGCTCAGGGAACGAGCTCCACCGTGTTCGTTGTGATGTTGATATGAGGCGGGTGTTCAAGGTGTTTCTTCACGGCGCAAAGTTCTGCGGAGCGGATGAGTGAATCCCTGTACTTCTCCGGGACCGCCGGCGGGATCTGGATTTCGATTTCGATCCTCTCGACCATCCCGCTGAGCGGATTGGAATGGACGCGTTCGATGAGTTGTATCCCCTCTGTCGGAAGTCCCCGCTGGCGGCAAAAGCCGAGCACGTAAATCCCGGCGCACGTGCCGATGGTGGAAAGAAACACCGTAAACGGTGTAGGGGCGTTGGAAGTGGGGGGCTGATCGGTCGGGACGGTGAAGCTGCCGATATGAGCATCTACACGTGAACCGCCGGGGAAGTCGATGAGTATTTCCATTCGTGGTCTCCTGTCTATGGATTGATCCTATCCCTACGGAGAATTCCAGAGTAGTGAAGGGCTTCCTGTCTGGTTTTGCCAATTGTCATGAATCAGAAAAGCAGCCCGTGTGAGCTGCTTTTCGCAATATTCCGATATTCGCCAGCAGTTGTACTGGCGGCAGGATGCTGTGCAACTGCACCCTGAACAATACATTTATTTACGCGTACATGCCCCAATCCAATGCGGATGGGTCCTCCATCATCGAGAAGTCCCACATATCCATGCCCATTTCGATGGTGACAGGCATGTTGAGTCCCTCCAGGGCTTTCGCCTTGGTCATCTCGATCATCGCGGGACCATACGGGCAGAAGGGGGTGGTAAGGATCATTTTCAAATGGGCTACCCCGTTGTCGATGGCTATGTCGCGCACCAGTCCCAGTTGAATGATGTGCATCCCGATCTCCGGGTCGACCACTTCGGAGAGTTTCTCGCGGGCGGCCTTGACCATTTCAGGATGGGTCTCGTGGATCGTCCACTTGATTTCGTTAACGGTTTCTTCGGGCATAATTCCTCTACAAATTAATTTTTTGCTGCTGCAGGCTGGACTACGTACGTGCAATGCGCGGCGCCGTCCAGTATACATTGCACTTTGTTTGCAGGCAATGCCAGCATTTTTGAGATGAGAGTTTGATCAACCGTGCAGACTTCGGGGTGGGCAATGCCTATCTGGTAATACGGGCACGAAATTTCGTGTATCTGGTAGTCCTTGCCTTTTTTCTCCCATTCCACGGTGAAGCCTTCCTCTGCGAGCATTTCCTTGACGAAGTCAAGGCGCTCCTCCATGCTTAATCCCTTTATCTGGTCTGAATAGGCACCTGCCATTTCCTCGGCAACCTGGCTGAACAAATTTGCCACGGCTGGGGCAGGCATGGTCTCTTTCATCTGCGACAGCAGTTTGGTCGTCAACCGCAGGTATTTGGTGGGGAAGCGCTCCATCCCATCCTGGGTGAGCGAGTACATCAGGCGCGGTCGCCCCACGCCATGTCGTTCCTCCTCGGCGGAAATGAGCCCTTCCTTTTCGAGGTTGGAGAGGTGGTGCCTGACCGATATTGGGTTGATCCCCACTGCTTCCGCAATTTCGTTGATTGTACTCTTCGGTTTGCGGAGCAGGGTTTGGAGAATCCTGTCTTTCGTGCTTTTCATGAGCGGGAGTATACCCGCCCGCCCAAGTATTGTCAATATACTAGAAAAATATCATAAATATTGACTTTTCCCTTCGACCCTGCTATAATGCCGCCGACTTGATAGAACGCCAGCAATGGCTTAATCCATTAGGAGTATAGAATTCGCATGTCGCAACTCGAAATCAAGAACCTGCACGTCAGTATCGAGGATAAGGAAATCCTCAAAGGGGTGTCTCTCACTGTAAATGCCGGTGAAATCCATGCCATCATGGGGCCGAATGGCACGGGGAAGTCCACGCTCGCATACACACTGTTGGGACATCCGAACTACACCGTCACTGAAGGCGAAATCACCTTCAAAGGACAGAACGTGCTCGAACTCGAACCCGATGAACGGTCCCGTTTGGGGATGTTCCTTGCTTTCCAGTATCCGGTTGCCATTCCGGGCGTGACCGTCGCCAACTTCCTGCGCACGGCGATTAATTCCCGCCGCCGCGCGGAAAATCCCGAAGATAAGGGCATTCCCATTCCTGAGTTTCGCAAACTGCTCAAGGAAAAAATGGACATGCTCAAGATGGACCACAATTTCGCAGGCCGCTACCTCAACGACGGTTTCTCGGGCGGCGAAAAGAAACGAGCTGAAATTTTACAGATGGCAACTCTCAAACCCGAGATTGCCATTCTGGATGAGACCGATTCAGGCCTGGACATCGACGCATTGCGCGTCGTCGCAGAGGGAGTCAACGCCCTCTCCGGACCCGATCTTGGCGTGCTGGTCATCACGCATTATCAACGCCTGTTGAACTACATCAAGCCCCACTTCGTCCATATCATGCTGGACGGAAGGCTCGTCGAATCAGGCGGACCCGACCTGGCGCTGCATCTCGAAGAACAAGGCTATGATTGGGTGCGTGAGAAGCACGAGGAAACAGTCGCGTAACCAAATATAGGAAATGAATCCTGGAGGATTCCAATGACTGAAAATACAAAGACCGAAGATACCAAGATACTTGACGAAATCGGCGAGTACAAATACGGTTTTCATGACCGTGACGATAACTACACCTTTAAATCTGAAAGAGGGTTGAACCGTCAGGTTGTCGAAAATATCTCGCGCATGAAAGGCGAGCCGCAATGGATGCTGGACTTCCGCCTGAAGGCACTTGAGCATTACCAGAAACGCCCCATGCCCAATTGGGGACCCTCGCTGAAAGAACTCGATTTCGAAAATATCTATTACTACGTAAAGCCGACCGAGAAAAGCGAGAAATCATGGGACGATGTGCCTGATGATATCAAGCGCACCTTCGATAAACTCGGCGTCCCCGAAGCGGAACGCAAATTCCTGGCGGGCCTGGGTGCACAGTATGAATCCGAGATGGTGTACCACTCGATTCAAGAGCACCTCGAAAAGCAGGGCGTGATCTTCCTTTCGATCGAAGACGGCTTGAAACAGCACCCCGATCTGTTTCGTGAATATTTCGGGACGGTCATTCCCATTGAAGATAACAAGTTTGCCGCATTGAACAGCGCGGTCTGGTCGGGCGGATCGTTCGTGTACGTACCGAAGGGCGTCAACGTGGATCTGCCCTTGCAGGCATACTTCCGCTTGAACACGGCGAATGTAGGCCAGTTCGAACGCACGCTGATCATCGTGGAAGAGGGCGCATCAGTCCATTACGTGGAAGGCTGTACCGCTCCGCAATATACCACCGACTCGTTCCACTCCGGCGTGATCGAGATCATCGTCAAGAAGGGCGCACGCTCACGCTACTCGACCATCCAGAACTGGTCGACGAATGTGTATAACCTCGTGACGCAGCGCGCCAAGGTCTTCGAAAATGCTTCGCATGAATGGGTGGATGCGAACATCGGCTCGAAGGTCACGATGAAATATCCATCGTGCTATCTCATGGAACCGGGTGCGCGCGGCGAGATGCTCTCCATGGCGTTTGCCGGTCCGAATCAAATCCAGGATGCAGGCTCGAAAATGATCCACTTT
>DATKAU010000144.1:0-5774 GCA_035514655.1 Anaerolineales bacterium | reverse complement strand
CTTGATATACTTGCCTGTGTTTCTTCCGGAGGATCCATGCTCAGAACAAGAACCTTGATCGCTTTTTCCATTTTGATGCTGGTGTCGCTCGCATGCAATGCGCTGGTGCCCGCCGCGTCAACATCCACCCCGGTTGTGATTGTCGAACCTACGTTTCCACCACAACCGTCTGATCTTCCAGCCACCGAGGCTGATGTCCCGCGCGTGTCATTGGAGCAGGCGCTGACCGCCTATTCCGCGGGCGCGGCGATCTTCCTCGATGTACGGGGCGCCGAATCATTTGCATCGCGGCGCATACCCGGCGCGATCAATATCCCTCTGGCGGAGATCGAAGCCAATCCGATCATCCCGAACGTCGAAAAAGATCAATGGATCATCACCTACTGTACCTGACCTGCCGAGCAGACGAGCGCCCGTGCGGCGTTCCTCCTGTTGCACAACGGTTATGAAAAGGTATCAGCCATCCTCGGCGGCTTGGATGCCTGGGAAGGCGCGGGATATCCTGTTGAACCGTAGAGCGGGATGATATCCCGCTCAACCACCATGATCCTCGCGGTCGATCATATCCAACTCGCTATACCCGAAGGCGCGGAAGATCAGGCGCGTACGTTTTTCGTTGATATTCTCGGCTTCACTGAAATTCAAAAACCTGCCGCGCTTGCCAACCGCGGCGGCGCGTGGTTTGAATCGGGCGGGGTACAACTGCATCTCGGCGTGGATCATGATTTTCATGCCGCGCGCAAGGCGCATCCCGCGTTCATCGTGGATGACCTCGATTTACTCCTCAATAAGATTCATGATGCCGGATATGAACTTGACTCCTCCCAGCCCGAACTGGATGGATACAAGCGCGCACATATTTATGATCCATTTGGGAACCGGATCGAGTTGATGAAGAAACTTTGAATACGCCTCACATCACCCTCTGGACTGATCCAACACCCCCGACCGAATCCACGCTGAGACAACTGTGCGCAGACGAGGGGTTATCTCCCTATCCCTGGTCGAACGGACCGCACGACGTCTACGCCGCGCATTCCCATTCCTACGACAAAGTGATTTATGTGGTGCGTGGATCGATCACGTTCGGTCTGCCCGAATTGAGTCAAGAACTAACGCTCAAGGCGGGCGACCGGCTCGATCTCCCTGCCGGGGTGGTGCACAACGCCCGGGTTGGCGCGGAAGGTGTGCTCTGTCTGGAAGCACACAAGGGCTGAGAAAACAGGATCAAGTTGCGGCTTGCCGCGAAGCGGAGGCGTCTCTTTATCCCCCAGGCGGTGTTTTAGCCTGTACATCCGTCAGACAATCCATCAAAAAAGGAGAACCAGTTATGTCTGTCACTCAAGATGTCATCGCAATGGTGCAGGAAAAGGATGCAGGTGAGCCTGAGTTCCACCAGGCAGTCAGGGAGGTGATGAGTTCACTCGAGCCGACTGAAAAGAAACACCCCGAGTTCGTAAAGAATAAAATCTATGAAAGGATCGTCGTGCCAGATCGCGGGGTGGTCTTCCGCGTGCCGTGGGTGGACGATCAAGGCGAAGTGCAGGTAAACCGCGGGTATCGCGTACAGTTCAACAACGCGATCGGACCGTACAAGGGCGGCTTGCGGTTCCACCCATCGGTCTACCTGGGCATCATCAAGTTCCTCGGTTTCGAGCAGATTTTCAAGAACTCCCTGACCACCCTCCCCATGGGAGGCGCGAAAGGGGGTTCTGATTTTGACCCAAAGGGCAAGTCGGACATGGAAGTGATGCGCTTCTGCCAGGCGTTCATGCGCGAGTTATATCGCCACATCGGGCCTGATACCGATGTGCCCGCCGGGGATATCGGCATTGGTGCACGCGAGATCGGCTACTTGTTTGGCTATTACAAAAAAATCATGAACGAACATACCGGCGTATTGACCGGCAAAGGGATCGAGTACGGAGGCAGTCTGATCCGCCCCGAGGCGACGGGCTACGGCGCGGTGTTCTTTGCCGCGGAAATGCTCGCCACACGCGGGCAGGAATTGAAAGGGAAGGTCGCGGCGGTGAGCGCCTCCGGCAATGTGGCGCAATATACGGTGGAGAAGGTGAATCAGATGGGGGGCCGCGTCATCACCCTCTCCGACTCAGACGGCACCGTGGTGGACGAAGCAGGAATCGACGCGAAGAAACTCGCCTTCGTGCTGGACCTGAAGAACATGAGGCGCGGGCGTATTAAGGAATATGCTGAGAAGCACAAGGGCGCTTTCTATTATGCGGGCGAGAGCGTGTGGGATGTGCTCCGCGAGCAGGGCATCAAGGTGGACCTGGCATTCCCCTCCGCGCACGAGAACGAGATCGACGCGAACAACGCGCAGGCATTACTCGCCAACGGTTGTTACTGCATCTCGGAGGGCGCCAACATGCCGTCCACGATGGACGCGATTGAAGTGTATCGTGACAAAAAGGTGCTGTTTGCGCCGGCGAAAGCCGCGAACGCTGGAGGGGTGGCAACTTCCGGGCTGGAGATGTCGCAGAACAGTTTACGCCTGTCGTGGGAGCGACCAGAGGTGGAGGAGCGCCTGCGCTTCATCATGAAGAGTATCCACCGCAACTGCCTCGAGGCGGCGGAGGCATATGGCTCGCCGGGTGATTACGTGGCCGGTGCGAACATCGCCGGGTTTATGAAGGTGGCAAAGGCAATGGTCGCGTACGGGGTGGTTTAAACATCGCAGGGGCGACCTGCCGGGTCGCCCCCACGCGCAACAAAAAACTTCCGAAGTCTTTGAGACTTCGGAAGTTTTGATTTCACCAATCGCCGTGGAGCCAGCCGCGCATGGTCATCGCATTCACCACGCGCTGGATGGCCACCATGTATGCCGCGTCGCGCAAGTATGCATTTTTCGTCTCGGACATGCGGAGCACTTCGTGGAAGGAGGTGGTAATCTTTTCATCGAGCCTGCCCAGCACCTCCTTTTTCGACCAGTAGAAGTTCATGTCGTTCTGCACACCCTCGAAGTATGAGGTGGTTACACCTCCGGAGTTGCAGAGGAAATCAGGGATGATGAACGTCCCCTGCTCCTTGAAGTATTTATCCGCATCGGGGGTGGTGGGTCCGTTTGCCCCCTCGGCGACAATTTTGACTCGTTTCGAAATTTTCTTCACCGAATCAGAATTGATCTGCCCTTCGAGGGCGGCAGGGATCAACACATCCGCCTCCTTGGAGATCCAGGTGTCTCCTTCTTCCGCAAGATATCCTGCGTCCATCGCCTTTTGCTTGTCAATCGTGCCATATTGATCGGTGATGGAGTGCAAGAAGCGGCCGTCGACCCCGTCCTTGTGGCTGTAGGTGAAGGATTTTTTCTCGCTGCGATCCCAGCACGAGACGCACGCCACCCGGCCCCCGAGAATTTCAACAAAACCAATGGAGGCGTATTGGGCCACATTGCCAAACCCCTGCAATGCCACCACACAATTCTTCGGGTTCATGTTGAGGTATTTCATCGCTTCGCGCACGTTATAGATCACGCCGAGGCCCGTCGCTTCAGTGCGCCCCTCTGAGCCACCCCCGCCCACCGGCTTTCCAGTGAACACACCTGGCGCGTACGTACCGGAGAGCTTGGAGTATTCATCCATCATCCAACCCATCATTTGCGCCGTCGTGCCGACATCCGGCGCAGGAATGTCCTGCCGGGGACCAAGGTTCTTGATCATCTGCTGCACCCAGCCGCGGCACAGGTCTTCTTTTTCGTCGGGTGATAATTTCGACGGATCGACGATGATGCCCCCCTTGCCGCCGCCGAGAGGAATGTCCACGACTGCGCATTTCCACGTCATCCACATGGCGAGGGCGCGCACGGTATCAATCGTCTCTTCGGGGTGGAAGCGGATGCCGCCCTTGTTGGGTCCGCGCGCATCATTGTGCTGGACGCGGAAACCCGTAAAGACCTGCAACGATTTGTCGTCCATACGGACGGGGATACGGAAGGTGAACTCACGCGCAGGCCAGCGCAATACATCCCGGACGCCTTGATCCAGATTTAGCAATTCCGCCACGTGGTCGAATTGCATTTGCGCAATCTGAAACGCATTGATTTGCTCGGTCATGGAAAATCTCCTGGAAAAATAATATAAACGGGCATCCCGGAGGAAGCCCGCTCAAGTGTCAGTGTGCGACGGATAGGCATGCTGTACGCGTGTAACCCGGTCATTTTACTTGGATTAACCTTATCATGAGAGTCAAATCCCCGTCAATACAGACGAAAATCACTTCATTAAATCAACAGACCGGACGAACATCCGGTCTGTTTTGTCTATTCGGTACTGTCCTCGTCCGATTCGTCGTCTCCCTTGTCGAACTCGTACTCCACTTTGTCGTGGTCGAGATGCACCCAGAGCATGAGCACGTGCCCGTCAGGAGTATCCACATTGCGCGCCGCGAAAATCGGAGCCATCTGCTCGACACCCGAGTCGTTGCGGTAATGCAGGTTAATCGGTGCGCGTGCGTTCCACGCACGGTAACACCGCTCCACCAGGGCGGAACCGTTGAACGTCCGCAGGCGCGTCAGCGCCGGGACGGCGAGACTCGCGCCTTCGTGCAGCCCAAGCGCCCAGCCGTCGTTTACCGCCTCGAAAATCGGCGGAGGTCCTTCGATGATGGTGATTTTTTCGTCCATAGTGCCGACAATATACCATAAAAGCCATCGGAGCCGCGTTGCTGTACCATTAACTTATTGTTTGTGTTTTCATGCCAGGGCAAACATGTTTCGCTCACCATGGCGAAGGGTCTCGCCGCGAAGCGGCGGGATTCTTCGCTCCCGGAGTTTACCCTGACTGGCGAAGCCGTGTCGAAGGGGTCGCTCAGAATGACAAAACGATTTTTTTGACCAGACCGGGACCGCGATAGATCAACCCCGTATACACTTGAACCAGACTCGCCCCAAGGGCGAGTCTTTTCCTTGCATCCTCGGGACTCATGATCCCGCCTGCGCTGACGATCGGGATGCGCCCATCCACGCGCTTTACCACGCGACGGAGGACCGCCTCGCTCCCAGCCGCCAGCGGACTCCCGCTCAAGCCGCCTGATTCTCCCCGAAACCTTGATCTCAATCCCTCGCGCGAAAGAGTGGTGTTCGTGGCGATGATCCCATCCATGTGCTTTTCCAGGATGACGCCGATGGCATCGTCAAGCTCTTCATCGTTTAGATCCGGCGAAAGTTTTACAAGAATTGGAGTATTGCCGCCGCGCCCCAGCAAAATCGACTCGCGTTCTTTTTGAATGGCGCCAAGCAATCCCTCCAGCATCCCGCGTCCCTGCAATCTTCGCAACCCAACCGTATTGGGCGAAGAGATATTGATCGTCAGGTAATCTGCCAGCGGCGTGAAGATGCGCATCAGTTCAATGTAATCGTTCGATGCTTCTTCGAGAGGTGTGTCCTTGTTTTTGCCAAGATTAACCCCGAGAATGATGTCGTTGCGAGGAGCCGCGGAGCGGCGACGAAGCAATCTCCTCGAAACGGTATCCATGCCCTGCGATGGAAACCCCATGCGATTGATCACGGCTTCATCTTCAATCAGCCGAAACACGCGCGGCGGCGGGTTCCCAGCCTGAGGCTTCAGCGTGACCGTGCCGATCTCGATGTGACCGAACCCCAGCGCGGCAAGTCCCTTTATGGCAACCGCGTCCTTGTCATACCCCGCCGCGAGACCGACGGGATTCCTGAACGTTAATCCGAATGCCTGAACGGGTTTTGATACTGCCTGATAAAGTTTTGCAAGAAACCAATTGGAAGGTGGAAAGTTCCCCGCAAT